>CAZZNN010000339.1:0-1507 GCA_964655605.1 uncultured Oscillospiraceae bacterium | reverse complement strand
GCCACCCCCGTACCACGTGATGACGCAAAACCCGCAACCCCCACCCCCATACCCCACCAAAAAATGAAAGGATTTCTCATCAATGAAGCGAAACGACGACTATAAATCCCGCTCCGAGCATCTCAAGCAGCTTTCAGACGCTCAGCTTGAGGCGCGTTTTTGGGAGCTTGCCGAGAAGATAGTAGACCCTCTTTTAAAGCTCGGCTATGAAAATACCTCGCCCGCCATAGAGCGCAGCGTGCTTCTGCGCATGGGCTTCTCCTCGCTCGAGGCGAAGGCCATAGTTGACGGCTGCGTTGAAAACAGCCTGCTCGCGCACGGCGCGGGCAACGTGGTGTACAGGCTTTCAAAAGCCAATAACATCTCCGTTCGCGACGCGGGCGTCGCCCTTGCGGACGGCAAGCTTTGGAATGAAGCTACCGCGCAATTTGCAGGAGGCGCCAATGCTTGAAGGCTAAAGCTTTCAAGCATGCGCTTTGTGTCTTTCGCCGCCAAAGAGCGGCGGCGATAACCACCCACAATTCCGGAAAGGAGATGCTTTCGCATTGCGAAAGCCTGATTTAAATGAGCAAATATTGGCTTGACCCCAACAAAAATATCGACGTAAGCGAGATACTAAAGGATCTGGAGAGCTATCGCCCCCGCCGTCACGGCTGGGTATGGCGCGAGCCCGTCCCCGGGCAGAAGATAGGCCCCTTCACATATAAGGAGACCTCAAAGTGCCTTAAAAGCTCAGTCCCGCTGCCGCCCGCCCATTACTTTGGCGATATAGACCCGCAGCCCATACCGGTTATCACAACCGAGATAGCCTCCGGCCGCTTTGAGGACGATATTCGCCGCATGCGCATGGCCGCGCACCACGGCGCGGATCATATAATGGTCATCCGCACCGCCGGTCAGAGCCATTTCGACGGCCTTATCGAGGGCACCCCGCAGGGCATGGGCGGCGTTCCCATAACCCGCAAGCAGGTGCGCGCGCAGCGCAAGGCGCTCGACATGATAGAGGACGAGGTAGGCCGTCCGATAAATTACCACAGCTATGTATCAGGCGTGGCAGGCCCGGATATTGCCGTTATGTTCGCAGAAGAAGGCGTGAACGGCGTGCATCAGGACCCGCAGTACAATGTTATCTACCGCAATATAAATATGGCGCGCAGCTTTGTTGATGCGTGCGAATCAAAGAAGATAATCGCATGGGCGGGCATGGCGCAGATAGACGGCGCGCACAATGCCAACGCCACCGCGCGCGAGGCGTGGAAGGTGATGCCGGAGCTTATGGTTCAGCATGGCATAAACGCCATATTCTCCGCCAAGGTGGGCATCGACAAGAAGAATATCTGCCTTTCCACCGTGCCGCCAACGGCCACTCCCGCGCCGTGCGTACACATGGATCTGCCATACGCCGTGGCGCTGCGCGAGCTGTTCAAGGAATACCGCATGCGTGCGCAGATGAACACCAAATATATCGAGGCGTCCACCCGCGAGGCGACTGTGACGCATGTACTAA
>CAZZNN010000338.1:0-1524 GCA_964655605.1 uncultured Oscillospiraceae bacterium | reverse complement strand
GATGAGTCGGACGTGGCAAAGAGCGCCGTGAGCCGCGAGATGATGGCCGCCATGCTGCGCGATATGCCGCTTAGAAGCATGGTGAGCTTTTCAGGCGGCAAGGTGGACGAGGAGACGTTAAACGGCCTCATCGCCGCGCTCAACAATAATTAAGGCAGTGCCGGCGGGGCCGCCGTGTTGTTTCTTTCCTGATACGGTAGCCCCGTCGATTTTTAAGCTTCGCCCGCAAAAAACAGAGCGGGAAAAGCAAAGGGGGAATTTTATGAAATACGGTCATTTTGACGATCAGGCAAGGGAGTATGTTATAACCACTCCGTATACTCCAAAGCCTTGGATAAACTACCTTGGCAATGAGGAATTTTTCGGTCTTGTGAGCAACACCGGCGGCGGCTATTGCTTCTACCGCGACGCTAAGCTTCAAAGGCTGATAAGATATAGATATAATAATGTTCCGGCCGATATAGGCGGCAGATTCTATTATATCAAAGATGGCGACGATCGCGCGTGGAGCCCCGCTTTCCACCCGTGCGATACTCCGCTTGAAAAATATGAATGCCGCCACGGCCTTGGCTACACCGAGTTTGAAAGCTCGCGCGACGAGCTTGACGCAAAGCTTACCATGCTTGTGCCTCAGGGTGAAAATTGCGAGGTGCATAAGCTTACGCTTAGAAATCGCTCCAATAGGGCTAAAAATATAAAGCTCTACGGCGTTATGGAATGGTGCCTGTGGAATGCCGTTGACGATTCCACCAATTTTCAGCGCAACCTAAACATAGGCGAGGTGGAGATAGAGGATAACGCCGTATACCATAAAACGGAGTATCGCGAGCGCCGCGACCATTATGCATACTATGGCGTGAACGCCGATATTTCGGGCTTTGACACCGATAGGGACGCGTTCCTGGGCAAATTTGCCGCTTGGAGCGACCCTATTTGCGTGCGCGGCGGAGCGAGCCAAAATAGCGTGGCGCACGGCAATTCGCCCATAGCGGCGCTCCGCATCGACGAAAAAATCGAGCCTAATGCTGAGAAAACATTTATTTTTGTGCTCGGCTACGGCAAAAACCCGCGCGACGCTAAATTTATAGCGCCAAACGTGATCCGCAAGGACGACGCAAAGCGCGTATTAGAGCGCTTTAGCAGCCCTGAAATGGTTGAAAAGGCGCTTGAGGAGCTGAAAGCCTATTGGAATAACCTGCTTTCGTGCTATCAGGTGAAAAGCGGCGATGAAAAGCTCGATAGAATGGTGAATATTTGGAATCAATATCAGTGCATGGTCACATTCAATATGAGCCGCTCCGCAAGCTTCTATGAAAGCGGCACAGGCCGCGGCATGGGCTTTAGGGATAGCTGCCAGGATCTTTTGGGCTTCGTGCACCTTATCCCAACGCGCGCGAGGGAGAGGATAATAGATATTGCGAGCATACAGTGGGAGGACGGCAGCACCTATCATCAATATCAGCCGCTCACAAAGCGCGGCAACAACGATGTTGGCAGCGGCTTCAACGACGATCCGCTCTGGCT
>CAZZNN010000337.1:0-1525 GCA_964655605.1 uncultured Oscillospiraceae bacterium | reverse complement strand
AGCGACATGCTGCGCCTCCAAATAAAGTGTTTACTATATTATATACTCACTTTAAAGTAATAGCAAGTCGCAAAATGGCGAAATAATGAAGGAGCTATGCTTTTTTGATTGGTATTGACAGCGTGAACACGGTGCCGTCCCTTTCGCTGCTTTGCGCTTCAAGCGTGGCAAAGAGGCGCTCGGAAATGCGCTTTGCTATGCTGAGCCCAAGCCCGAAGCCGCCCTCGTCGCGCGTCCTCGCGCTGTCCGAGCGATAGAAGCGCTCAAAAACGTGTTCTATCGCCGCCTGCGGTATGGGTTCGCCAAAGTTTTTAACGGATATTACGGCATTATCATGCCGCTGCGATAGCGAAAGCGTTACATCGCTGTTCGCGGGCGCGTGCTTTAAAGCGTTGTCGAGCAAAATGCCGAGTATTTGCTTAACGGCCTTTAAATTTGTGAGCGCCACTATATCATCGGCTATATTGCTGACAATATTTATTCTGCGCTCAAATGCAACCGCTTCAAATTGAAGCGAAGTGTTCCAAACGGCGTCGGAAAGTTGCACGCGCTCCATTATATACGGCTTATCTTCAGCGTCCGCTTTAGCGAGGAAAAGCATGTCCTCAACGAGCGATTTCATCATTAGCCCCTCGTCGCGCGTGCTTTCGATCCATTTTGACTGATTTGAAGGAAGCTTTTGCTTTAAAAGTATATCCGTATTGGCAAGTATTACGGTGAGCGGAGTTTTAAGCTCGTGCGAAGCGTCCGCCACAAATTGCTTCTCGCGCTCCCACGCCACCTTGACGGGCTTTACCGCCAGATTGCTAAGGAGCAGGCTGATTAAAAACAGCGCAGGAAACGCCGCCGCGCCGATAAAGAGCGAAACGGTGAAAAACATGCTCATGGTGGCGTTTTCTCGCTCAAGATCAACGAACGCTATGCGCGTGCAGTCGCCCTCGCGGCGCAGTTTATAGCGCAGCGAATATTCGCTTATCACGCCGTCGTTTTCGCCGGCTTCATAAGCTATGCGCGCTGCTTCCGCCACGGTTTCATCGGCTATGGTCACCTCGCTGGTGTCGGTGTCAATCATTCTGCCGCTTGGACTCATTAGCACGCTGAAGGTGGCAGTAACGTGTATGTTGGCGCGTGCTTGCGCGGCTGCATCTGAATATTTGGGCTTGGCGTTTGTTGAAGTGGGCGCGTCTGATTGGGAGGCCGCATTGCCCTGAGATATGCGCGGTGCTATTTGCGGCTTTACCTGCGCTATGCCAGCGCGTTGGTCAAGCACTCGCATGAGCGAGCCGCGGCTGTCTGAAATGGCGCCTGAATAGGTGTTCACCGCTATAACGGCGAACACAACTATGAGCACAAGGCTCGCAAGCGACATATTGATAAGTATGAGCTTACGCCTAAGCGTTTTTATCATCAGCTTCGACCTCCAGTCTGTAGCCGAGCTTCCTAAGCGCCGCTATATTCACCTTTGAGCCGAGATAGAATAGCTTCTTGCGCAAAAATGATATGTACGCCTCCACATTATTATCCG
>CAZZNN010000336.1:0-1535 GCA_964655605.1 uncultured Oscillospiraceae bacterium | reverse complement strand
TGCCTGTCGCGCCTGCGGCCGCGCTCACCTTTTCGCTGTATAAATCCTTAAATGTCACTACGCTCTTTTTATAGCCCGTGGTATTTACATTAGCAACGTTATTGCCTATTACGTCCATGCGCGTCTGATGGCTGCGAAGGCCGGTCACGCCGGAAAACAATGAACGCATCATAATGGTTATCCTCCTAAATGATTTTTACGCGCGCGGGTCACAAGACTCATTCTCGCCCTTACGCACCGGCGCGCGCTCGCGCTCGCACCGAAAAATCAGGAGTGTCCGTACTCTTGACTGCTTTATTTATTGATTATCTGCTCAAGGGCGCTTATAAGCTCGCTCATGCCGTTATCGCCCGCCACCGTGGTAACGGCGTCCGGCCGCACGAGCGCCTGCTCGCCGCTGTAGCTGTTGGACACCTGAAGATAATCCACTCCGCTTATGCGGGTTACGCCTATCACCGTGCCGTAAACGTCCTGCGCCACGTCGTAGCCGTCGGCGCCGCGCGCCATGGTGGAGCCTATCTCGCGTCCTATGAGGCTGTACGCGCTTTGCATCTGAATGGCGCTGTTCATATTCTGCATCTGCTCAAGCGATGAGAACTGCGCCATCTGCGCTATAAATTCCTGGTCGCTCGTGGGGTTTAGGGGGTCTTGATTGCTCATCTGAGTTACGAGAAGCTGCAAAAACTCATCCTTGCCAAGCTCGCTTGAGGGCGTGCGCTTGCTCGTTGACTCGCTTTGGTATCTAACGCCGCTCGTCGCCTCGAAATATTCGCTCTGCGAGAGGGTGAAGGGATTTACGGAAGTTGCCATTTATTTATCCTCCATAGCTCGTAGCTGTCAGTTAAGAAAGCTTTGCAAAATTGCGGGCGGTTCCGCGAAGCGGAAGCTTTGCCACTTTGAAAGGCTTTGCCTTTCATAATTTAAGCATCGTATATAACGCCTGCCGCGTCCTGCTCGTCCGCGCCGTAGGTTGAAAGATCCTCGTAAGCGCCCGTTGCGTAGCCAACGTCGAGCGGCTCGGCAGCGCGCCTTGTGGCTCTTGCGGCGGCGAGCGCGGCCTTATTGTCCTCATCGGCCCACGCGCCGTCGTTGCTGCTGCTCTGCCCAAACATCATATCGCCCGAAGCGAGCTGCGAATAAACAACGTCGAGCTGATTTATCTGCACGCCGCGCTGGCGAAGGGAGTCCATAAGCTGCGTAAGCTCCGTGTTTAAAAGCGCCTGCACCTGCTGATTGTTTGTGCGCATCTGCGCGTTTATGCCCTCCGAGGTCATGGTGAGCTCAATTTCTATGCCGCCAAGCACCTCGGGCTTTAGCTGCACCCTAAGCGTGCTCTTTTGCGCGGATACCGCGCTTTGCACATTATCGAGCATGCTTTCAACTATGCTCTGACTCGCTTCATTTGAAAGCTGTGCGCCCTGTTCCAGCTCCGCCACGCTCACGGGAAGCTCGAGTGTGGTGTCCGCCTTAAATGCCGCGAGTATGCTGTTTGCGAAGCTGTTTGTTCCCGTTTGGGAAGCGTCTGATCCGGACTT
>CAZZNN010000335.1:1316-1546 GCA_964655605.1 uncultured Oscillospiraceae bacterium | reverse complement strand
AATTAAACTTCTTGGAGGTCAACTATATGAAACTTGGCGTTGTGGGCTTGCCTAACGTGGGCAAGAGCACCCTTTTTAACGCGATAACCCGCTCGATGACCGCGCAGGCGGCCAACTATCCGTTTTGCACCATCGAGCCGAATGTGGGCGTGGTGGCCGTGCCGGACGAGCGGCTCGACGTTTTGGCAAAAATGTACGATCCGGAAAAATACACGCCCACGAGCATAGAG
>CAZZNN010000335.1:0-1268 GCA_964655605.1 uncultured Oscillospiraceae bacterium | reverse complement strand
TCCAACATCGTGCATGTGGACGGCTCGGTCGACCCGGCGCGCGACATGGAGACGATAAATCTTGAGCTTATTTTTGCGGACATGGAGACGGTTGAAAAGCGGCTCGACAGGGCGTTGAAAAACTCCAAGTCCGGCGAGAAGCAATTTAAGGACGAGGCGGCGCTTCTAACGCGCATTAAGGAGCGGCTCGAGGCGGGGCTGCCCGCGCGGGGCATGGAGCTTGACGAGGCCGAGGCCGAGACTGTGCGCGGCTTCTTCCTTTTAACGAGCAAGCCCGTCATATATGTCGCCAATATTTCGGAGGACGAGATAGGCGAGGAAAACGATTATGTGAAAACCGTGTATAAAGAGGCGGCCAAGGAGGGCGCGGGCGCGCTGACAATATCGGCCAAGATAGAGGAGGAGGTCGCCGCGCTGCCAGACGATGAGAAGAACGAGTTTTTAAGGGAGCTGGGCGTTGACGAGAGCGGCCTTGACAAGCTCGTTAAGCAATGCTATTCGCTGCTTGGGCTTATGAGCTTCCTCACAGCAGGCCCCAAGGAGGTGCGCGCGTGGACGATAAAGAAGGGCACCAAAGCGCCGCAGGCCGCGGGCAAGATACATTCGGACTTTGAGCGCGGGTTCATTCGCGCCGAGATAGTGGCGTATAACGACCTCGTCGCAAACGGCTCGATGGCCGCCTGCAAGGAAAAAGGACTCATAAGGAGCGAAGGCAAGGAATATGTGATGAAGGACGGCGACGTTACGGTGTTCCGATTTAACGTTTAGCGCTTCGCTTTCGCGGCGGCGCAAGCTGCCAAGCGCTAATGCTGGCATTAGCGCATAGCGAGAGATTTCGGCTTTTGCCTGCTCGCTTCGCTCGCCGGGCGGCTACGGGCTGGGCGGCGAAGCCGCCGGAGCCGGATTTTATGGCGCGGGCGAACACAGTTCGCCCCCTGCATTATCCCACGACCCCGCGACTCGCGCGTATGCGGGTAGGAACAAACGTTGGCGCGGGCGCGCGGGCACGGGCGAACACAGTTCGCCCCTACTATTCCAAACAAAATCAACCTAGGAGGTAAAATATATGTCACAATCACGCGTATGCTTCACGGATTTTCGTGTTCTTAACGGCGACACGATACAAAAAAAGCTTGAGCGCCTCATAAAGGCGGCGGGCTTTGACGAAATCGACTTCGACGGCAAATTCGTCGCCATAAAGCTCCACTTCGGTGAGCCGGGCAATCTCGCGTTTTTGCGTCCCAACTATGCAAAGACTGTGGCGGATA
>CAZZNN010000334.1:0-1552 GCA_964655605.1 uncultured Oscillospiraceae bacterium | reverse complement strand
GCGATTTAAAGCCCGCGGACATGCTGTTTTTCAAAGGCCATGTTGCCATGTATATAGGCAACGATAAATATATCCACTCAACGGGGCGCAAGGGCGACGACGGAGTTGTGATAAACAGCCTTGATCCTGAGCATTACGATTATCGCGAGGATCTTGACAAGGGCATACTCGCGCTTGGCTCGATATTCTAGCTTGGAGGCGAAATATAATGCAAAACATAAACGAAAAATTTAAATATCTTAATATCGGTCTGCCGGAGGATATTTTAAGGCGCAAGCTCAGCGGCGATTTCGACGGCGCGCTCAGACTCATTGAGCGCCGCCTCAAAATGGATATTCCGGAGCCTATGAAGGATTGCCTCATAGTCGAACGCGAGCTTATAAAGCGCCTGCCCAATGATTATCCCTTCACACGCGCGCAGGCGCTGACAAAAATTCGCGCGGCCATACCGGATTTTACGGACGACGAGTTTAACGAGCTACTTGACGATTTTAAGATAGACTGGATATATGTAGATGGCGAGGAGCGTTTTTTCGACAGATTCTATGAAACGCTTCTAAAGGTCAACGCGGAATTTCTCGCGCGCACGAATGAGAAAAAGGGTCATATAGACGGCGAGGATGATGAGGACAAGGTCGAGGAGGGCAGGCTCGATCGCGTTATGCGGCTAATGAAGACAAACGGGCGCAACGGCTTTAACCTTCGCATACGCGCGAGCGTGAAGATAGACGAGGATTCGTTTGAGCCGGGCAAAAGGGTGCGGGTGCATTTGCCTATACCGGCGGTGAGCCGCCAGCAGAGCAATATAGTTTTGCACTCGATAGAGCCGGCGCCAAAGTATATTGCGCCTGAGGACGCTGAGCAGAGGACGGTTTACTGGGAAGAAGTGATGGAGGAAAACCACCCCTTCACGGCGGAGTATTCCTACGACTCAAAGCTTGACTATATAGATCCGCTCACAATAACGCCCGATAAGGAGCAGCCCGATTTCTTCACTAGCGAGCAGCCGCCGCACATAGTTTTTACGCCCTATATAAAGGCGCTTGTTGAAACGCTCGCGGGCGACACGGACAATCCGGTAATAAAGGCGCAGCGCTTCTATGATTTCATCACGAAGAACGTGAAATATTCGTTTATGCGCGAATATTTTGGGCTTACCGATATAGCCGAAAACTGCGCGCGCAATCTGCGCGGCGACTGCGGCGTTCAGGCGCTGCTGTTCATCACGCTTTGCCGCTGCGCGGGCATTCCCGCAAAATGGCAGAGCGGGCTCAACTCAACGCCCGAAAGCGTTGGCGCGCACGACTGGGCGGAGTTTTACGTTGCGCCCTACGGCTGGATGTTCGCAGACCCGTCATTTGGCGGCGGCGCATACAGAGTGGGCGCTGAGGAGCGCAGAAAATTCTATTTCGGCAATCTTGACCCATTTAGAATGGTGGCGAACCGCGAATTTATGGTTCCGCTCGACCCGCCCAAAGCTCAGTGGCGCGCCGACCCCTACGACAATCAGTCAGGCGAGATAGAGTATGACGACAGGGGCCTTACGGGCGAT
>CAZZNN010000333.1:0-1560 GCA_964655605.1 uncultured Oscillospiraceae bacterium | reverse complement strand
TTTGAGCGCGAGCTTGAGGATCTTTTCGGCGTCAAGGTGGAGGGGCTTAAAAAGGGCAGGCGCTATCCGCTGCCGGACAACTGGCCCAAGAACGAATGGCCGCTTAGAAAGGAATGGAGTCCCGCGGGGCTTGAGGACAGGGTGGACGCGGAGACGGCCGCGCGCGCGAAAATCGTTGCGCCGCACCCGAGCGAGCAGGAAAATCTCGTGAGCATACCCATAGGCCCGCAGCACCCATCGCTCGACGAGCCGTCGAGCTTCCGCATAACGCTTGAGGGCGAGCGCGTGCGCGGCGCGGAAATCGAGATAGGCTACAATCACAGGGGGCTTGAAAAGGCGTGCGAGAGCCGCACGTATATTCAGGACTTATATATCATCGAGCGCGTTTGCGGGATATGCTCGCACGCGCACACCACCGCCTACTGCATGGCGGTTGAGGAGCTTGCGGGGGTGGACGTGCCGCCGCGCGCGCAGTATATCCGCCTTATCGCGGCGGAGCTTGAGCGGCTGCACAGCCATCTTTTGTGGCTTGGCGTGGCCGGGCACGAAATAGGCTTCGACACCCTATTTATGCTCGCCTGGCGGGACAGGGAGGCGGTGCTCGATATTATGGCCGTCCTCGGCGGCAACCGCATAAATTATGGCATAAACTGCCTTGGCGGCGTTCGACGCGATATTGACGCGGCGCTCGCGGGCGACATACTCTCCATGCTCACGGCGCTTGAAAAGGAGATACTCGGCTTTATAGACGTTGCCTCCACCAAGGCGACGCTCAAGGCGCGGCTCATGGAGGTGGGCAGGCTTTCTAAAAAGGACTGCCTCAAATTTGGTGCAACCGGCCCCGTCTCCCGCGCGGCCGGGATCTGCGATGATGTGCGCGTTTTGGAGCCTTACGGGGCGTATAAGGACATTAAGGTGAACGCGATAACGGCGGACAGCGCGGACGTTTTCGGGCGCACGGTGGTGCGCCTCAAGGAAATGCTTGAGTCCATACGGCTTATTCGCGAGGCGTTGGAGAAAATGCCCGAGGGCGATATAGCGGCGCGCGTGCCGCGCAGGATCCCAGCGGGCGAGGCGCTTGTGCGCGTTGAAGCGCCGCGCGGCGAGGATATGCACTTTATCGTATCCGACGGCAGCGACAAGCCCGCGCGAGTGCGCGTGCGCGCGCCGAGCGAGTGCAACTGGCACGGCATGCAGCACATGCTTGAGGGCGGGTACCTTTCAGACGTTCCCATAACCATAGCCGCCATAGACCCGTGCTATTCCTGCACAGACAGGGCGATAAGGCTCGAAAACGGCGATAAGACGGACGTTATCGACTGGCCGGAGCTGAGAAAGTATGGGATAGAATGGTATAGGCGCAAAGGGGTCGAGCTGTAGGGGTGCGGATATTATTATCCGCCCGCGTGGCGCGCCGAGACATGTATGCGCGAATGTGGCGGCGGGGGGACGTTTTAACGGTGCGTTAATGCGGAACCGCGGCGGGTTCAGGGAACCCGCCCTACGGGGGACGTTTTAACGGTGCGTTAATGCGGAACCGCGGCGGGTTCAGGGAACCCG
>CAZZNN010000332.1:0-1574 GCA_964655605.1 uncultured Oscillospiraceae bacterium | reverse complement strand
CTACCGAATGAGCTACTCCCGCAACAAGCGCCGTTGTTCACAACGCTTGTCTATTTTAGCGCAAAGGCATATCCTTGTCAAGCACTCTGCAACATTTTTTAATTCTCTTTTTTCTATTGACTTGGAGCTAACTCCAAGGTATACCATTATTTATAGGGAGGCGATAACATGACTATAGCACAGGTAAGCGAGAAATACGGCTTATCCCCGGATACGCTGCGCTATTATGAGCGCATAGGGCTGCTGCCCAGCGTGCAGCGCACCTCCGGCGGCATACGCGACTATTCTAAGAGCGACTGCAACTGGGTGGACTATATCAAATGCATGCGCTCGGCGGGCGTATCGGTGGAAACGCTGATAGAATATGTCAAGTTGTTTCGCCAGGGCCCAGACACCATTCCCGCGCGCAAGAAGCTTCTGCTTGAACAGCGGGAGCAAATAGTCGCGCGCATAGAGGAAATGAACGCTATTTTGGCGAGGCTTGATTGGAAGCTCGACGGCTACGAGGAGCGTATGCTCAAATATGAAGAAAGGCTAGATAAATAAGAATGAAAAAATTGGGATTTGGCTGCATGCGTTTTCCCATGCTCGAAGGCGGGCTTGTGGACACGGCTGAGGTTTCACGCATGACGGATATGTTTTTAAGCGCGGGCTTCACATATTTCGACACCGCGCACGGCTATGTAAACGGCAAAAGCGAGACGGCGCTGAAGGAATGCCTCACGTCTCGCTATCCGCGCGAAAAGTATACGCTTACAGATAAGCTCACCGGCGCTTATTTTAAAAGCGAGGCGGATATACGCCCTCTATTTGAAAAGCAGCTTGAGCGCACGGGCGTTTCATACTTCGACTATTATCTTCATCATGCGCTCACGGAGCAGGATTACGCTAAGTTCACCGCCTGCAACGCCTTTAACATTGTAAAAGAGCTAAAGGCCGAGGGAATGATAAAGCACATAGGCATTTCATTTCATGATAAGCCCGCCGTGCTTGAGAAAATACTTTCAGAGCACCCCGAAATAGAGGTTGTGCAGATACAATTCAACTATGCCGATTACGATAACCCCAGCATAGAGAGCTACGCGGTTTACAAGGTATGCGAAAAATTTGATAAGCCCGTTATCGTGATGGAGCCGTGCAAGGGCGGCGGGCTCGTCAAGCTGCCCGACGAGGCTAAAAAGGTGCTCGACGCGCTCGGCGGCGGCAGCTACGCGAGCTATTGCATACGTTACGCCGCGAGCTTCCCCAATATTTTCATGGTTCTAAGCGGCATGAGCGACATTGAGCAGATGCAGGATAATCTTAGCTTCATGAATGAGTTTAAGCCCTTTACGGACGATGAATACGCAGCCGTCAAAAAAGTGCGCGAGCTGCTTTCAAAGCAGGACGTTATCGCCTGCACGGCCTGCCGCTACTGCGTGGACGGCTGCCCAAAGCATATATCTATACCGGAGCTTTTTGGCTGCTACAACGCAAAAAAGCAATTCAAGGACTGGAACAGCGATTTCTATTATAATGTGAGCACCGCAATGGGCAAGGGCAAGGCTTCAGACTGCATAAAATGCGGCAAGTGC
>CAZZNN010000331.1:0-1584 GCA_964655605.1 uncultured Oscillospiraceae bacterium | reverse complement strand
ACGGTGCTTGGCATAGCGCTTTTCTTCTTTGACGAATTGGGCGCGGGCGGCGCTTTGGGCAATTTCTTCGCCATTGTTGACGGCCTCACGCTTGGCGCGGTGTATCTTTTCTCAGGCGAGTCTGGCGAGGACGAGCGCATGACGGGCATATTCGTGGGCAACGCCGCCGCCGCCATAGCGGGGCTTCCCTTCCTTATAATCGATAAGCCGGAGCTAACGCTCATAACCGTGGGCGCTGTGGCCGTTATGGGTATTTTTCAGGTGGGGCTGCCCTACGTTATTTATTCGATGGCGCTCCGCACCTGCCCGTCGCTCGCGTGCGCGCTCATAGCGAGCATAGAAATAGTGCTAAACCCCGTCTGGGTATGGCTCATAGTGGGCGAAGCTCCGGGCGTTTACGCGATAGTAGGCAGCATAGTGATAGTCGGCGCGATAACGGTGTGGTCGTGCATAAAAGCGCGCGAGGAGAAGCGGGCTATTTAGCTTTCTTTGCGAAGGCTTCAAGCTCGTCCTTTGTGGTGAGCTTAACGCCGCTTTGCACAAGGCTGGCTTGCAGCATTGCAGGCATGGTGTCAAAATAGAGCCTCGCGTCGGGAGTGAGCATATTTAGGTCAAACATAGTTTTTAGTCCTTTCGGTTTTTAACTAGTTTGTCCCGCGATATTGATTTGTATGCAAAAATAGGGAACGCTGTCCCCAGCGTTCCGCCGCAATTCGCCAAACCTGCATATTATAACAAGTTTGTTCTGCGCCACGAATAAAAAAGGAGCCGCTCTATAAAGCGGTTCCTTTAATGTTTGTCCTCCGCAGGGAACGCTGTCCCCAGCGTTCCGCCATAATTCGCCAAACTTACATATTATAATACTTTTCAAATTCCACAGGCAGCGGATACTTGGATATTTCAGCGCATTCCTTGCGTTTTTTGGCTATCCACAGATCTATAAGCCTCTGGGGGAACACGCCGCCCTTTGTGAGGTAGTCGTGATCGGCTTCAAGCGCGTCGAGAGCGGCCTCAAGCGAAGCGGGCAGATGGTCTATCTTGGCCTTTTCCTCGTCTGAAAGGTCGAAAAGATTGAAGTCGTAGGGTCCCCAACCGTTGGCGTGCGGGTCTATCTTGTTGGCTATGCCGTCAAGGCCGGCCATGAGTATGGCGGCGTAGGCATAGTAGGGATTGCAGGTGGCGTCGGGGTTGCGAAGCTCGAAGCGCTTGTGCATGGGGGACTTGGCGTAAGCGGGTATGCGCACGACCGCCGAGCGGTTGCTCATTGCGTAGCCAACGGTGACAGGCGCTTCAAAGCCCGGTACAAGACGCTTGAAGGAGTTGGTGGAGGGGTCTGTAAAGGCGCACAGCGAGCCAACATGCTTTAATAGGCCGCCAATAAAGTGCAGCGCCGTTTCGCTGAGCTGGCCATAGCCCTTTTCATCGTAGAATAGGGGCTTGCCGTCTTTTTTGAGCAGCATGTGAACGTGCATGCCGCTGCCAGCCTCGCCATATATGGGCTTGGGCATGAAGGTAACTGTTTTGCCGGACTGCACGGCGGTGTTGCGGATAACGTATTTCGCGGCCATTGTGCCGTCCGCAAGA
>CAZZNN010000330.1:0-1586 GCA_964655605.1 uncultured Oscillospiraceae bacterium | reverse complement strand
TTATGAAGCTGCCGGATCAGTCCATGCAGAAGGTGCTAAAGGAAGTGGACAACGATACGCTTACAATAGCGCTAAAGGGTGCGAGCGAGGATATAGTGGCCAAGGTTTACGCCAATATCTCAAAGCGCTTGCAGGAGACGATAAAAGAGAATATGGAGTACCTAGGGCCATTGCGCGTGAAGGACGTGGAAAACGCCAAGCAGAATATAGTCAATGTGGTAAGGCGGCTTGAGGACAATGGCATTATAGAGGTTGCAAGAGGAGGACGCGACGATGAGCTCATCGTATGATGATACAGATAAGAGCAAGGTCGCGCTGCCAAGCTTTGAGCAAATGATGTCCGCCCGCAGACGAAGGACGGCTGAATACGGGTCGGCGCAGGGCGGCGCCGGCTCTAATATTATAGGCGACGACGAGGGTGTCGAGGAGTCGCTAAGCCCCTTTGAGCAGGAGCTTAGGGAGCTTGAAAGAAAAACGCGCGAGCTGTGCTCAAGCATGAGAAGAAGCGCTATCGCGGAGACTGAGCGCTTGATAGACGAGGCTAATCAGGAGGCTGCGAATATTAGAAATCGCGCCCATAAGGAGGGCTTTGATTCGGCTTACGCCGATTGCAAAAAGGAGCTTGACCGTGCGCGCGACAGCATGCTTTCCGCCGCCAAAACATTAAATGAAACGCGCGGCGGCATGTTTGACAAAATAGAGGCTGAGCTTGTTGACACGGTTATGGACATGGCCGAGAAGATACTTGGCTATGAGCTTGACTCAAATCCAAAGGCTTATGAGGCGATAGTGAGCGCTGCTTTAGAGCGGCTTGGCAGGCAGGAGAGCATAACGCTAAGGCTTAGCGCGAAGGGTTACGACGCGGTTTTTTGCGGCGAGAATCCGTTTATGGATCAAAGGACGCTCGCCGATAAAAATATAAAGGTCGTAAGAGATACGGCCGTGCGCGACGGCGATTGCGTGGCCACGGGCGATAACGGCACGGTGACGGTTGGCACGAGCATACAGCTTGAGCGCATGCGCGAGGCCATAGAGGTGAAAAAGGGGAAAAGATGAAAGACTAAATATGAAAGACTTCGTCTTTCATCTTGGGTTTGAGGCCTTCGTCGCTCAAAGCGCGACGATTTTGCTGGCGCAAAACCGGCCTCAATTCCCGCAAAATGAACATAAATATTACGGAGGGATAAAGAATGTATAGCTTTTCTTTTGACGCAACAAACATAATGGAATTTTTGCAGGGACTCATAAATGAATTAGGAGCACGCCTAAGCTCGGGCGAGGCTTTAAGGGCGCTTATGAGCGCTGTGGGAGTGGGTGTGATAGCCTTTATGATATTTAGCATAGTAGGGCTGTTCTTCACGGTGATGGTTTATGTTTTCAGCGGCTTTACGCGCATGCTCGCTGGGCGCAAGGCAGGCTATAAAAATGACTGGATGGCCTTTGTTCCATTTGCTTGGGATGTATATAAGCTTAAATACACCTGCTCGCCGCTTGGCGACCTATTCTTCTTTGGCTCGGTGGGCGCGGCGTTCATAATCGCAACAGATATTCTGCTGGCGGGGCTGGCGGCGGCAATATCGCCTGTT
>CAZZNN010000329.1:0-1589 GCA_964655605.1 uncultured Oscillospiraceae bacterium | reverse complement strand
GGCGTCGGTGAGCAGCATAACTAGCCTGTCAAGCCCGTAGGCAAGGCCGCCGTGCGGGGGCGTGCCGTATTTAAACGCGCCCATGAGGAAGCCAAAGCGCTCCCATGCCTGCTCGTGCGTGAAGCCAAGCGCCGTGAACATGCGTTCCTGCAATTCAGATGAGTGTATGCGGATTGAGCCGCCGCCCACCTCATTGCCGTTTAGAACTATATCGTAGGCCTTCGCGCGCACCGCGCCGGGGTTCGTTTCGAGCATATCCATATCCTCGTCGCGGGGGGAGGTGAATGGGTGATGCATCGCCATGAAGCGGTTTTCCTCCTCGCTCCACTCAAGCAGCGGAAACTCCGTCACCCAAAGGAGATTGAATTTGGTCTTGTCGATAAGCTCAAGGCGCTTGCCAAGCTCAAGGCGTAGCGCGCCCAAGGCGGCGAACACCACCGTGTTCTTCGCATCCGCCACAAAGAAGGCTATATCGCCGGTATCTATGCCGCCGCGCTCCTTTATGGCCGCAAGCTGCTCGTCTGTAAGGAATTTTGCAAATGAGCACTGCATGCCCTCGTCCTTCATGCTCATCCACGCAAGACCCTTCGCCCTGTAGGTTTTCACAAATTCGCCAAGCTCGTCTATCTGCTTGCGGGTGAATTTGTGCGCCGCGTTTTTGGCGTTTATAAGCCTGACGCTGCCGCCCGCTTCAAGCGCTGAGGTGAACACGGAGAAGCCGCAGCCCTTTACAATATCGCTCACGTCGTTAATTTCAAGGCCGAAGCGCGTGTCCGGCTTATCCGAGCCGTAGCGCTCCATAGCGTCCTTGTATTTGATGCGCGGAAGCGGAAGCTGCAGATCAATATTCTTTACCTGCTTCATGAGCTTCTTTAAAAAGCCCTCGTTCATGGCGATAACGTCGTCCTCGTCCACAAATGACATTTCAAGGTCTATCTGCGTAAATTCAGGCTGACGGTCGGCGCGAAGATCCTCATCGCGATAGCAGCGGGCTATCTGCATGTAGCGGTCGTAGCCGGAGAGCATGAGAAGCTGCTTAAATAGCTGCGGGCTCTGCGGCAGCGCGTAAAACGTGCCGGGGTGCAGGCGGCTTGGCACAAGATAGTCGCGCGCGCCCTCGGGAGTGCTCCTGCAAAGCGTGGGCGTTTCTATCTCAAGAAAGCCGTTATCGGAGAAATAGTCGCGCGCGCACTTGGTTATCTCATGGCGCGTGGTGAGTATCTTTTGCATCTTTGGACGGCGCAAATCAAGATAACGGTATTTTAAGCGCACCTGCTCGGCCACGTTTAGATTATCGTCTATGTAGATAGGCGGCGTTTCCGAGGTATCGAGGATTTTTAGCTCGCTCACGCGCACCTCAAGCTCGCCTGTGGGCATGTTTTTATTCACCATATCGGGTGAACGAAGCTCAAGCGTACCCTTTACGGCAAGCACATATTCGCTGCGGATAGTCTCCGCCTGCTCGAATACCTTTTTATCCATCGTGCTTTCGTCGAATATAAGCTGCATCACGCCCGAACGGTCGCGAAGGCCAATGAATATCAGCGAACCGAGATTGCGCCATGTGCCAGCCCAACCCATGAGCAGCA
>CAZZNN010000328.1:0-1595 GCA_964655605.1 uncultured Oscillospiraceae bacterium | reverse complement strand
TTAAAGTGAGTATATAATATAGTAAACACTTTATTTGGAGGCGCAGCATGTCGCTTATAGATGAATTAAACCAAAAATATGACAGGCTGACTAACAAGCAGCGCACTATACTCGATTATATGACTGCCAATCCCGAGGGCGTTTGCTATATAACGCTGCGCGACTTGAGCGCGCGCGTCGGCGCAAGCGAGGTGTCTATATTAAGGCTTTGCCGCGCTTTGGGCTTCAACAGCTATATCGAGCTGAAGGAAGCTTTCAGAAAGTATACGCAGAGCATGCTAAGACCCGGCGGCGAGCCGATAGAGCCTGCGGTCAAATCGCGCGAGACCGAAGGCGTTATGAATATTTTGCTCAATGAGCGAAGCAATCTTGAGGATTTTTGCTCCAATATAGACGAGGACGAGCTTTGCGAATGCGCGCGCGCGCTTATAAACGCGCACGAGGTTCAGGTTTTTGGCCATGACGCATGCAAGTTGCTGGCGGACTATCTCACCTACAGGTTAAATTTCTTCCGCATAAAGGCGGTGAGCTATAAGCTGGGCGACAGCGACTCTGTGCAGACGGCGCTCGCGCGGCTCACAAAGGACGATATGGTGATATTCTTTTCATTCCCGCCATATCACCTGCCAATCTATAATATCGCGCGCTATGTTGAATACAAGGGCGCGAGGCTTGCCGCCATAACGGACAGCTCGCGCTCCCCCGCCACCACTGAGGCGGGCTTCAATTTCTTCTGCAAAACGTCCAATCAGTTTTTCTTTAATTCTATGACGGTGCCTATGGCGTTTATCTGCATACTCACATCATGCATAGCCGTTGAGCTTGGGGATAAATTTGACGATATTATTGAGGACGAGTTGGCAGTAAGCAGATTTATTAACGGCGAATCAATAAATCCGCTGGCGTAGATATTTAGCGCAGCTCAAGCGCTACCCCGGTCTTACGCGAGTTCAGGCATAAAAAAACGGGCGAGTATTTACTCTCCCGTTTTTTAAAGCGTTTGCTTTAATCAAGTGAATACTTTTTCTCAAATTCTGCCAAAACCATTTTATAATCATGCTCGCCGCCCGCCTTCATGGAAGCGGTATAGCTATGCACAGCCATGGACTTTTCGCTCGTCTGCGCAACGCACGCCGCCATATTTGAGCAATGATCGCTCACGCGCTCAAGGTCTGTTAATAGATCGTTAAACACATAGCCTTGGGTCATTTTGCACTCGCCTGACTGTAAGCGCAAAACGTGCTCGTCGCGAAGCTGCTTTTTGAGCTTGTCTATCACCTGTTCAAGCGGTTCTACGCGGTGCGCCGCCAAAAGATCCTTCTCGCGGAAGGCGCGCATTGAAAGCGCCAATATCTCAAGCACAGCGTCCGACATCACCTTTAGATGCTTTTCGCCCGTGGGCGAAAAATTGATGTTCTTATCGCGCATCTCCTGCGCGGATTCGCAGATATTGAGCGCATGGTCGCTTATCCGCTCAAGATCGCCTATCAGGTGCAAAAGCTCCTGCGCTTCGCGGCTGTCCGTCTCGGACATATCCTTTGCGCCAAGCTCAACCAGGAAAGTGCCCAGCTTATCCTCATATATATCCACATGCG
>CAZZNN010000327.1:370-1619 GCA_964655605.1 uncultured Oscillospiraceae bacterium | reverse complement strand
ATCCGTAGGGCGGGGGCTTGCTCCCGCCGCTGCGCCGCACCCCAGCTGTGCCGCGCAATCCGTAGGGCGGGGGCTTGCTCCCGCCGCCGCGCCCGCACCCCGGCCGTGCCGCGCAACCCGTAGGGCGGGGGCTTGCTCCCGCCGCCGGGGTTGCACCTATCCCCCTCGTTTTCTCTACTCCATGTCAAGCTCCAGCACAAATGTTTCAAGGCCCGTGGCCTCATCGAACCAATTATAATCGTCCTCGAGCGGCGAATACGCCGTAACGCTCAACTCGCCCTTTTCCATATCAAAGCTCATGAGGCTCAAATACCCCATGCCGCCCTCCGGTTCGGACTGATAATCGCTTATAAGCTCCCAAACCACCCTGTCCGGCCTGTCGTCCCCATCGTCGTCAAAGGTGCGCATTTGGCGGTAAACGCCGTGCTTGTGGCCGCAGAGCACTAGCTTCACATTTGCGTTTTTCTCTATCACCGTGAGATATTTTTCGCCCTCGCCCAAAAGTTCGCCGCTCGTGCGCATATAGCCGTGGAAGCAGAGCACCGCGAACCTGTCCTTATATTGCTTTAGCACCCCGTCGAGCCAGCTTAGCGCTTCCTTATCGGAGCTTTTCCACCCCATATACGCTATTATTGACGGCACGCCGTCTATATCGATAAGGTCGTAGCGCCCCATGCCGTCCTTATAATCGCCGCCAAAGCTTGCGTATTGCCTGTATACATCTGCACCAAAAACGGTGCGCCAGCTCGCGTAGCGCTGCTTATCGCCCGCCACGTCATGATTGCCCGGCACGAGAAAAACATTCACTCCCGCCGCGCGGAGCAAGTCCAAGCCCTCCTTGGCGATGAGCCATTGCTTTTCGTCGCCCTCATCGTTTATGAGGTCGCCCGTGTGCACGACCCGGCTTATATTTTCGGCGTTCGCCGCTATATAGCGGCACATATCCATATAATGCTCAGGATAGCTCTCTATATAATATTGCGTGTCGCTCAGCCACACCCACGTATCCGGCTCATGCGCCAAAATAGGCGCGGGCGCGGCAACAACAGCCGCCGCGGGCGTTACAGCAGCAACCCCCTCCGGCTGTGCCGCCGACGTAGGCTGTGCCGCCGACGTAGGCTCTGCCGCCGGCGTAGGCTGTGCCGCCGGCGTAGGCTCTGCCGCCGGCGTAGGCTGTGCCGCCGGCGTAGGCTGTGCCGCCGGCGTAGGCTGTGCCGCCGGCGTAGGCTCTGCCGCCGGCGTAGGCTGT
>CAZZNN010000327.1:0-270 GCA_964655605.1 uncultured Oscillospiraceae bacterium | reverse complement strand
GCCGTCGGCGTAGGCGTGGCCTCGTCTGGCGCAGCCGCACAGGCGGCGGCGCAGAGCACCGCCGCCACGAGCAGAAAAGCTAATATTTTTCTCATTTGACAGCGTCCGAATAGGAGAGCGCCTCCATCACCTTATCGGTCACTTCCTTCATAACCTCCTCCTTGAAGGGGTTTTCAAGGTTTGCAACCTTCAAAAGCTCGAAATAGCCCTTGCTCCCGCCCGCGCGGCACAGCCTCAAATAATCCTGCCACGCCGCGTCCCTGTCCTCGC
>CAZZNN010000326.1:0-1621 GCA_964655605.1 uncultured Oscillospiraceae bacterium | reverse complement strand
GCTTGCTTTAGACGTGCCGCCCCCGCCACAGCCCGAAACGGGTGTCGCCCGCGCACCCCCTACAGCTCCACCGTCAACGCGTCCTTATCGAGCTTCGCCAAATCAACGTCATTCGTGCACGACAGGCACTTTTTCGCGCAGGAATCGGCGCACTGGCCGCAGAAAATGCACTTGCCCGTGTCAAGATAGGCGTGCATGTCCTTTTCCTCCCTGGTGCCCTCGTTCACCACCCGTATCGCGCCGGTGGGGCAGTCCTTCATGCAAAGGCCGCAGGCCACGCAGGCGGTCCTGTCATATTTCAAAAGACCCCGCACGCGGCTGTCGAGCTTCATATCGCCGCCAAAATACGCCGTGGTCGCCGGCTTTTTGGCAGCGCCCCTGAAAAGTGCCCACGTAAAATTCTTCATAGCACAACCCCCCTCAAAACGAGATTGACAACAAGCTGCAAAATGCCCACAGGCAGCAGCACGCGATAGCAAAAGCTGACTATCTGCTCCGTGCGAAGCCGCGCCGTCGCCGCGCGCGCAAGGCACAGCGCCACGAGCACCGCGAGAGTTTTTACGATATATAAAAGGAAATCCGCCCACGGCACGCCGCATGTAAACGGCAGAAAAACGGCCGCGAACACGGAGGAAAGCGTCACAAGCTCGCAGTCCTTTGATAGCTTGAACAGCGCAAGATACCTTCCGCCATACTCCACCAGCGGGCCGGAAACTATCTCCGTCTCGGCCTCCGGCGCGTCAAAGGGCGTGCGCTCAAGCTTGCACTGCACGGCGATGAGCATGGCCACGGCCGCGGGCAGGTTTATGAGCATGAGAAGCGGTCTTTGAGAATAAAATTGCAGATTTTGTGATATGCTCCACGTCCCCGAAATAAGCGTGGGCGCGAGCGCACACATGAAAAGCGGCGCTTCGTAGGCGAAAATCTGCGTCACAACGCGGCTCGCGCCTATCGTTGCGTAAAGGCTGCGCGAATACCAGCCCGCGAGGAACATCGCAAGCGATGGTATCGCCATGAGGTAGAGCACCACAATAACGTCGCCCTCGAATGAGGCGAGCGCCGTGTCTCCCCACACGGGCACCATCATGAACGCCGTGGCGACGGCCGCCAGCGCGAAAATCGGTATCACGCGGAACATGGTCTTGTTCGCGCCCGCCGGGATAACCGTTTGCTTGCCGATAAGCTTGAAGAAATCCGCCACAGGCTGATACCACGGCGGCCCCATGCGGTTTTGCAGCCGCGCGTAAAGCTTTCTGTCGAAAAACTGGAGCACGGCGGCGTAAGCAAGCAAAAACGCCAGAAAAAGAAAGATTTTAAGTATTTCCATAGTTACCTCTTTATTATGTGGTTTACAAAACGGACGCGGGGAGGGGTGGCCGCCACACCTCCCCGCACGCGGCGGGAGCAAGCCCCCGCCCTACGGATTGCGGTTTCACCGACCGGCGGGTGCAAACCCGCAGCATTCGCCACACCCCCGTAGGAGACGGCAAAACCCCCGCGTGCGCACCCCGCAACATTCGTCGCTCCCCGCGTGCGGCGCATTCCGCCACATTCGCGCATACATGTCGCCGTAGGGCGGGGGCTTGCTCCAGCCGCGGTTCTGCATTAACGCACCATTAAA
>CAZZNN010000325.1:1054-1628 GCA_964655605.1 uncultured Oscillospiraceae bacterium | reverse complement strand
CCCCCGCCGCAGCGGAAAACCCGTGGGACGATTTGCCGTTGCGTGCGCGAAGCGACTTGCCGATGTGTAGGGCGGGGGCTTGCTCCCGCCGCACAATTACTCTACATACAGCTTCCCGCCATCGAGCCGCGCCATTGCGCCGAGGGGCAGCGCGAGCGACGGCGTTTCATGGCCGCAGCATACGCCCGTGACCGTCGGAACGCCGCGTGGGAGCAGATCCGAAAAGATCTCGCTTAGCGTGAGCGTCCTTTCGGGGTGCTTTTCGTCGATGTCGAGCTTTGAAAAATACCCGAGCAGCAGCCCGGAGGCCGCCGCGAGCTTGCCCGCGTTCCTTAGCTGCGTGAGCATGCCGTCTATGCGATAGGGCGCTTCGCCCACGTCTTCCAAAAATAGAAGCTTGCCGCGCGTGTCGATCTCCCACGGCGTGCCTAGGCTGCGCACGACGAGCGAGAGGTTGCCGCCTGTCAAAACGCCGCTCGCGCGCGCGCCGCCCGCGTTGCCCTCGCCGGGGAAAAGCGTTGTAAACGGCTCGCCGCCGGGGTTTGCGATTTCGCCCGTGAGCGAAGACGATATG
>CAZZNN010000325.1:0-1044 GCA_964655605.1 uncultured Oscillospiraceae bacterium | reverse complement strand
ATGCAGCGCCCTAGCATGTCCATGGAATACGCGGCCGCGCCGTCAACGGGTGCGCCGTCAACGGATGCGCCGTCAACGCCTGCGCCCGAATAATCGCTCGATGGCATTATCGCGTGATATGTAACAAATTTACATGTTTGGTTGAATGCAATGTGGAGCGCGGTAATGTCGCTATAGCCGGCGAAGAATTTGGGGCGGCGCGCGATGGCGTCAAGGTCGAGAAGCGGCAGAATGCGTTCGCAGCCGTAGCCGCCGCGAAGCGCGAAAACGCCCGCGATAGCGTCGTCCAGAAAGGCGCGCATGAGGTCGCGGGCGCGAACGGCGTCGCTTGCGGCGAGGTAGCCGCGGCGCTCCGTGAGGCAGCAGCTTTGGTACACCTCAGGCACGAAGCCGAGCGCCTCAACAGCCGCGATGGAATTTTTGAGGTTTTTTTCGCTCGTAACGGGCGACGCGGGGCAAAGCAGCGCCACGCGCGCGCCTTTTTCAAGCCTAGGCGGCACCACAAGCCTAGGCGGCACCACAAGCCTAGGCGGCACCTTTAGCCTAGGCGGCACCACAAGCCTAGACGGCGTCATAGCCATGTTTTCCCCTCCTCGTCCGATATGGGACGCTCCGGTTCGCCAGCGGCGCGCCCGCAGGTTACGACCGGCGCTGCAACAAATGTGGGCGTCGGTGAAGCGGGGTCGGGGGCGGCGCCAACAGGGGCAGGGGCGGCGTGCGGGGCGTTGCCGCCAATGGGGGCGTTAGCCGCGTTGCCGGCGACTTTATCGCCGGGAAATGGCGCGGGATAGCGCATTGGCGCTTGATAGCTTTGGTAAGCCGCGTCCGGCGCGGGCGGCGCATAGCTTATTTGCGCGGCCGAGCCTGCGATGTGCGCGGGCGGATCGCCGGGAAACGGCGCGGGATAGCGCACGGGCACGGGTTGATACGGCGGCGGTTGCTGCGCGCCGACGCGTGCGCCGCAGTTAGAGCAAAAAGGCTTGCCGTCCGCAAGACGCGCGCCGCAATTAACACAAAACATGATAGCCTCCTTTGGGGGATTTG
>CAZZNN010000324.1:0-1635 GCA_964655605.1 uncultured Oscillospiraceae bacterium | reverse complement strand
CCGCTGCGCTCAAGATTTGTTGCGTCGGTGCAAAAGGCAATGCCCTCGTTTTCAAGATAAGCTTCTATTTCGCGCCGCCTTAAAAAAAGAAGCGGGCGTATGAGATCGCCGCGCTGCGGCTGCATACCGGTGAGCCCTAAAAGACCGCTGCCGCGCGTTAGATGCAAAAGTATGCTCTCGGCCTGATCGTCCATGTGATGCGCCACGGCTATCTTATCGGCGCAAAAACGCCTTTTCGCGCGGGACAGGAAATCATAGCGCGCCGTGCGCCCCGCCTGCTCGAGCGTTTCGCGGCGCTCCCGCGCGAGGGAGGGAACGTCTATAAGCTCGCTGTAAAGCTCCGTGCCGTAAAGCTCGCACAAATCCTTTACGAAAAGCGCGTCGCTTTGCGCCTCCTCGCCGCGTATGCCGTGATTAAGATGCGCCGCGCATACGGAAAAGCCCATGCGCGAGCTAAGGGCGATAAGCGTGTGCAAAAGCGCCACGCTGTCCGCCCCGCCGCTTACGCCAACAAGCACCTTTTCGCCCTTGGCGATAAGCCCGAAACGGCGTATAGTGTTTTCAACCTTATCTAACATATAATAATTATACAGTTGTTAAGCTCTGTTGACAAGAGCGGCGTTGCCGCTTTATGCGGCACAATGCGCTTTGCAACAAAACGCATTGTGTTTAGCCGCCGCGCATTTGACAAGCCTCCTATATAATTATATACTTATATGATAGTTTAAAATAGTCCTATGCCCAAAGCGGCAAAAACCATAAAACTCCCATGAAAGAGAGCTTCTAAAAGCGAAAGCTGAGGTACAAAAAAAATAAAGCGAAAGCTGAGGTAAAAAAAGCATGAATAAAAAATCTCTTGCGGTGCTCTTGACAGTGATAATGCTCTTTGCCCTTATGCCAGCGCCCGCACTTGCGGATGTGGGCGACAAGTTCACAGTTTCCGGCGTAAAATATGCGGTAATCGCAGAGAGCGGCTCAACCTACGAAGTGCAGGTGGGCGACGGATCTAATGCCGCCGTGCCTCTCAACACAACGTCGCTTACCATTCCAGCTACTGTGACGGATAGTCGCAGCAGCAAAACCTATACCGTGACGAAAATAGGCGACTATGCGTTTTATAACTGCGCGAGCCTTACAAACGTCACTATGACAAATGTTACGAGCATAGGCCATTTTGCGTTTAAAGGCTGCACGAGCCTTATAAGCGTGAGTATGCCCAATGTGACGAGCATAGGCGTCAGCGCGTTTAGTAGCTGCAAAAATCTCGCGCTTACCGCGCTGCCCTCGGGCGTGACGAGCATAGGCAACTATGCGTTTGCTAAATGCGAAAAGCTCGCGCTGACCGCGCTGCCCTCAGGTGTTACGAGCATAAGCTATAGTACGTTTTATAGCTGCACAAGCCTTATAAACATGAATATGCCCAATGTGACGAGCATAGGCGGCGGTGCGTTTATAGGCTGCACGAGCCTTATAAGCGTGAGTATGCCCAATGTGACGAGCATAGGCGGCGGTGCGTTTAGTAGCTGCAAAAATCTTGCGCTGACCGCGCTGCCCTCTGGGCTTACGGGCATAGGCGAATGTGCGTTTTGGGACTGCAAAAATCTTGCGCTGACCGCGCTGCCCTCGGGCGTTACG
>CAZZNN010000323.1:0-1640 GCA_964655605.1 uncultured Oscillospiraceae bacterium | reverse complement strand
CGCACGACGCGCATTACGGCGGAAACCTTGTTGACGGCGCAAGAATGCTGGCGCTCTTTGGCGATGTCGCCACCGAGCTTCTTATCATGAACGACGGCGACGAGGGACTTTTCAAGGCCTATGATATGGTCGAGTTCATGGCGCCCGTGTTCGCGGGCGACTATATCGAGGCCACAGGCGAAATAGTAAGCGTTGGCAATACCTCCCGCAAGATGGTGTTTGAAGCGCGCAAGGTTATAGCGCCCCGCACCGATATAAATGAATCCGCCTGCGATATTCTGGCCGAGCCCATAGTGGTCTGCCGCGCGAGCGGCACCTGCGTGGTTCCCAAAGACAAGCAAAGGAACAAATAATAACCATCGCTTGTCCGGGGACAAGCGGCGCAAAATAAACCGTTAACCGATCAGGAAAGGAGCTCAACAGTGGAAAAACTCATCATCACCTGCTGTATATGCGGCGCGGAGGTCACAAAGGAGCACAATCCCGCCGTTCCCTACACCGTTGAGGAGATAGCGGAGGAAGCCTACGGCGCGTATAAGGCCGGCGCTTCCATAATCCATCTCCATGTCCGCGAGGACGATGGCACCCCCACCCAAAGCGCCGCTCGCTTTAAAGCCTGCATGGACGCTATAAAGGCCAAATGCCCCGATGTTATAATCCAGCCCTCCACCGGCGGCGCCGTTGGCATGAGCAACGACGAGCGTTTGCAGCCCATCACACTTATGCCGGAAATGGCCACGCTGGACTGCGGCACCTGCAATTTCGGCGGCGACGATATTTTCGTCAACACCGAAAACATGATAAAGGATTTCGGTGAAAAGATGGCCGCGCGCAACATTAAGCCCGAAGTTGAGGTGTTCGATAAGGGCATGATAGATATGGCCATTCGCCTCAATAAAAAAGGCTATATCAAATCCCCCATGCATTTTGATTTCGTTATGGGCGTAAACGGCGGCATCAGCGGCGATCCGCGCGACCTCGTTTTCATGGCCGGCAGCATACCGCAGGGCTCCACATGGACTGTGGCGGGCGTTGGCCGCTTCGAGTTCCCCATGGCGGTCATGGGCATAATAATGGGCGGCCATGTGCGCGTTGGCTTTGAGGATAACGTTTATCTGTCAAAGGGCGTTCTTGCCAAGCATAACAGCGAGCTGGTTGAAAAAGTCGTTCGTCTCGCAAAGGAGATGGGCCGCGAGGTGGCATCACCCGCCGAGGCTCGTCAAATACTGGGACTCAAGGCACTGTAATCCGATTTACCGTAAATCGGTTATAGCGGCTTAATATTAAATAAAACAAAAGAATTTAGGAGGATTTTCACACATGGCAATTAAGGGCAATAAGTATGGCGTGCATCGCGTTATAGAACCCCAGGGCGTTCTCACTCAGGCGGCTTACAAGGTAGACAACGATATGTCTAAGCTGTATTCCAATGAGATAATCTGCGATGTTATTTCCCTCAACATCGACTCCGCGTCCTTCACTCAGATAGAGGAAGCCTGCGGCGGCGACGAGAAGAAGATAGGTGAAATGATACTCGGCATAGTAGCCGAGCGCGGCAAGCAGCAAAACCCCGTCACCGGCAGCGGCGGCATGTTCATAGGCAAGGTCGCCTATATAGGCGAGGATCTCAAGGATCGCGA
>CAZZNN010000322.1:0-1669 GCA_964655605.1 uncultured Oscillospiraceae bacterium | reverse complement strand
TTTCAAGCGCCATTGAATACAGCTCAAGCTGCTTTTGATGGCGCTTTGCCGTTGTTTCAAGCGTGTCGCCCTCAAGCACCTTATCCGTTTTATAGTCTATTATCACAAATTCGCCGTCCGCGTCCAAAAAGCAGCAGTCTATAACGCCCTGCAAAAGTATCGGCTCATCGGTATTGGCGTTTGGCATGAGCACGCTTGCGGGAATATTGAAGTTAAATTCAAGCTCGCGATATATCTTGCTTGCGCTTTTCATGCGCGCGCAAAGCGGGGAATTGAGAAAGCTGAGCACCATTTTTGTGTCCGCGAGCTCTAATTCGTCCTCGTCTATAATGCCGCGCGAAAGCATATTGCCAAGCCGCGCTTTTAGCGCCTGTTCGCTCGCGTCCGCCGCAAAATCGACGTATTCAAGCAGCGCGTGCGTGGCGCTGCCGCGCTTTGTGGCGGCAAGACGCGGCGTGAGCACCGTTTCCATGGCGAAATCCGGCGCTTGGGCGATAATAACCTCGCGCCCTGAAAGCTCCGTGACGCTCAGCTTGCTTGGAAGCCTTGTGTCCGACGGATAAGCGTATTCAAAATCAAAAACGGGCGAAAGCGCGTCCGTGCCAATGCGCTCGGAGCTCGCCAAAAACGCCATGCGGCCGGCCTTATCGCGCGAGGCTTGGGCATTGGGCGCGGCGGGGAATATGCCCTTGCGCATAAAGCCGCCGTTTGCATCGACGAGCGCGCAGCAAAGCCATTTCATATAGCAGCTTGCGTTTTTCACAGCGTTGGCGGTGGCTCCGTCCTGTGAAAAGGCGTTTAGCAAGTCGATGGATTTCACCGCGCCTATCATTATCAGCCGCTCCCTTGCGCGCGTCATGCCAACGTAGAGTATGCGCATCTCCTCGGCCGCTGTGCGCCGCCTTATGCGTATTGCGGCTATGCGCGCGACGAGGTTTTTGTGCTTTACCATGTTATCCGCGAACGTAAGGCCAATGCCCAAGTCCGCGTCAAGAAGCATGGCGGCGTTTGCCGAGCGATAGTTGAATTGCTTGTCGAGCGAGGCGATGATAACCACCGGGAATTCAAGCCCCTTGCTTTTGTGTATGGATAGTATGCGCACAACGTCCGCTCCGAGCGTCTCGGACGTGCCAAGCTTATCGGTATTCTTTAATTTATCCAAAAAATCTATGAATGAATGCAGCGAGCTAACGCCGCTTCGCTCGTATGCGCGCGCGCGGTTCAATAGCTCTATCAGATTGCGCCTTCGCGCGTCGCCGCCGGGCAGCGCGCCGCAATAGTCGAGGTAGCCAGTCTCGTCGAGCAGCGCGCCTATAAGCTGCTCAACGCTCATAAGGTTTAATTGATAGTACCAGTAATCGAGCTTTGCTAAAAACGCGGCGCACTTTTCCTTGAGCGCGCTTGCGTTTTCGTCCGGCGCGGCGGTGTATTCCAAAAGAATATCTATCCATTCCTCGCTTTGACTCGTCATGCGAAGCTCGCCAAGCTCCTCGGCTGAAAAATCGCATATAGGCGAGCGCATAACTGCGAGCAATGGTATGCTCTGCCGCCGGTTGTCTATAATGCGCAGCAAATCTATGAATACGCGCACCTCTATAGCGTCGAAATAGCCGCCGGAAAGCTGCGCGTAGGCGGGTATGCCCGCGAGCGAAAGCTCCTCAAGCCATAT
>CAZZNN010000321.1:0-1702 GCA_964655605.1 uncultured Oscillospiraceae bacterium | reverse complement strand
TGCTGTCATTACCTGCACATAGACATAGCCTGTGTAGTAGGTTACCGCGGGCGGTACGTACGGCGTGGGCGTGGGCGCGATTGTGGGCACGGGTGTGGGCGTGGTTTTCCATGGATTATATGGCCTATACGGCGTCGGGTTGACGTCGTCATCGTCATAGTCCACAACAGTACGGCCGCTGCCGCCGGTGCTGCCGCCCGTGGTGGTTCCGCCGCTGGTGCTGCCGCCCGTGGACGGCTTGGCCGTCGCCTTGGGCGTGGACGGCTTGGGTGTTGATGCGGGCTTGGTTGTGCCATCAGTTTTCCCTGTCCCCGGCACGCTGCCGCCCTGAATCATTAGACTGTTTACGCCTCCGGTGCTAGGCTTTACCGCCTCGGCCTTTTTAACCGGCACAGTAAACACGCACACGCTCAAGACGAATGTTAGCGCTACGACAAGCGCTGTGAGCTTCTTCGTTAATCGCATTGGTTTATACTCCCTCTTTAAAATATTTTGGTCCTTATTGTGTCCCAAAATGCAAAAATACTCCGTAAAATAAATTACGAAGCATTTACACACTCCCACTAGTCCCGGCGCATTGGACGCACGTAAACGGAGCTTAACGCCTCTATATGTCCGTTTCGGTACTGCAACTAAGTACATTATCAGTATATTGTAGTATTAGTTTCATGTCAAGATATATAATAAAGAAAAGACACCTAAATGTAACCAACGGGCACGAAAAAAGGAGCGAACGCCATTGGCGTTCGCCCCTTGCGGGCTTCACTCTATATCAGCGGCGTTAGCCTTGCTCTCCTGTCTAGCTCTACAACGCTTATCTTGAAGTTCTTGCTGTATTTTGGCATGTTATGCTTCTCGGGGTCGTAACGGTCGAGGCCGGAATAACCGGTGGTGAACCACATGCATGTGAACGTCCTTTCAATCTCCGTTTTGTTACAACACCCCAATATTACCGCTGTTCTGTTATAGCTGTCCGTGCCTAATAGGGCTTCCTTATGTCCCTTTTTTGATATCATGTGATTTGATATTGTTATAGCCGCGGCTCGGTTTCCAGTGGGAATATTGTCTATATTCTCACTTGTCTTGCTCGATTGGATATAAAAAAAAGGCTTTATAGCCCAGATGTTCTCATCGCCATCTGCACGTTCGTGCTCATAATTAACTGTTAATTCAATAGCCCTGTATTTACACACTCTGCATAGCTCCCAATCAAGCGTTAGTGGTTTCGTGCCTACCTTTGCGCGCTCTATGTTCGTTAGCCGCCATGCTTCGAGTATAAACTCTATATCGCTTTGCGTTAGCCATATCTCCTCTGGATTGATATTGTATGGGTCTTGCTCCTTTTCAGGCATATCTACATACATCATGGCCATACTCGGCAGGGCGAACGATATAAGCAAAATTACGGCTGCCGCCGCTATTATGATTCTTTTGACTTTCACTATTTCCTCTCCTTCTCCCCTGTCCTTGCAGGGGTAATAGCTTTCCGGTGCGGGTTTGCGGAACCAACAAATATATCCCGGATTGTTAATTTTTCAAGGTGCAGCTTAGCTCTCCTTGAACATACCGCGTTTGACGCTATTTTGCAATAGCTTTGCAATAGTTCTTTGCGCGATTGACCAAGTTTTTTTCACCGGCTCTCTGCCCCGGCTCTTTTTTACCGCGCATGCAGTTGGTTTTTGTCGCTCGATGTTCTCCTCCT
>CAZZNN010000320.1:0-1707 GCA_964655605.1 uncultured Oscillospiraceae bacterium | reverse complement strand
ATCAGGAGTGCCGCCGCATGAGCGTTTCAACCGAGGCGGACGAGCGCACGCTGCGGGAAATCTATCTCCCCGCCTTTGAGCATGCCGTTAAAAAGGCTCAGCCGTGGACGGTAATGAATTCGTATAACCGCATAAACGGCGAGTATGTGGGCGAAAGCCATAAATATCTCACCGAGATTTTGCGCGAGCAATGGGGCTTTGAGGGTATCGTCGTGTCCGACTGGGGCGCTGTGAACGATAGGGTCGCCGCTCTGCACGCAGGACTCGATCTTGAAATGCCCGCGAGCATGGGCATGAACGATAAAAAGGTGGTTGCGGCGGTCAAGGAAGGCAGGCTTTGCGAGGCTGATGTTGATTTGGCATGTGAGCGCATACTTGCGTTGGTATATAGATTTGCTAAAAACGCCAAGCCCGATACCGAGTGGGATCTTGAGGCGCAGCACGCGCTCGCCTGCGATATGGCCGCCGAGTGTGCGGTACTTTTAAAAAATGAAAACGGTCTGCTTCCGCTAAATAAATCCGATAAGGTGGCTGTGATAGGCGAGTTTGCAAAAAAGCCGCGCTATCAGGGCGGCGGCAGCTCCCATATAAATAGCTTCAAAGTTGTAAGCGCACTGGACGCGCTAAAGGATAATGAGCAGGTTACATACGCCAAAGGCTTCTTTGCCGATAGGGACGAAACCACCGATGAAATGGTGCTCGAGGCCGTGAACGCCGCGAAAAACGCCAAGGTTGCCGTGATATTCGCAGGGCTCCCGGATTCGTTCGAGTCCGAGGGGTACGACAGGACTCACATGCGTATGCCCGATTGCCAAAATAGGGTGATAAGCGAGGTTGTAAAGGTCAATCCCAATACGGTCGTCGTGCTGCATAATGGCTCGCCCGTTGAAATGCCCTGGGCGGACGAGGTAAGCGCAATACTCGAGGTGTATCTTGGCGGTCAGGCCGTTGGCGAAGCCACGGCAAAGCTTCTTTACGGCGATAAAAACCCCTGCGGAAGATTGCAGGAAAGCTTTCCCATTAAGCTTGAGGATAACCCGTCGTATCTCACCTTCGGCGGCGCGGACGATAAGGTCAGCTATAATGAGGGCGTTTTCGTGGGCTATCGCTATTATGATAAGAAGAATATGCCAGTGCGCTTCCCGTTCGGGTTCGGCCTTAGCTACACCGAGTTTGAATATTCAAACCTCAAGCTCGATAAAAATGAAATGCTCGATACGGACAGCGTCATAGTGTCCGTAGATGTTAAAAATATTGGCAAACGCGCGGGCAAGGAGGTCGTGCAGCTATATGTGGGCGATGTAAAAAGCACATATCCGCGTCCGGTACGCGAGCTAAAGGGCTTTGAGAAGATAACGCTTGAGCCGGGCGAAAAGAAAACCGTAACGTTTAAGCTTTGCAAGCGCGCGTTTGCATATTGGAATGAAATTATCCATGATTGGCATGTTGAAACGGGTGAGTTTTTAATCGAGATATGCCGCTCCAGCCGCGACGTGGCGCTTAGTGCGCCGATAAGCGTGAAATCCACAGTGAAAATACCCAAGAAATTCCATGTGAATTCAACGTTTGGCGATATAATGAACGATGAGAACGGCCGCAAGCTCATAGCGCCGTTCGCGGATAGCATAACCGGCGCGCTCGCGCCCACGGACGATGAGTCGGACGTGGCAAAGAGCGCCGTGAGCCGCGAGATGATGGCCGCCATGC
>CAZZNN010000319.1:0-1716 GCA_964655605.1 uncultured Oscillospiraceae bacterium | reverse complement strand
TCGTGATGTTTGGCAAAACCAATAAAAAGCGCAATGTCGGCTCGGTAGCGCTTGGGTTTGGCATGCTGATGATGGGCATGTCGCTCATGTCGGGCGCGGCTGCGCCCCTTGCGGACGACGCGGGCTTTTGCTCGCTGCTCACGCTTTTCTCAAATCCGTTCCTCGGCCTTATCGTGGGCATGCTAATGACCGCCGTGGTGCAGTCCTCATCGGCGTCGATAGGCATTTTGCAGGCGCTCGCGCTCACGGGCACCGTCTCCTACGCAACCGCTATCCCCATAATTCTCGGCATGGATATAGGCGCGAGCATGCCTGTGCTCATATCGAGCATTGGCACGAGCAAGAACGCGAAATGCGTCGCGCTCACCTACCTATATTATAATGTTATAGGTTCGGCCGTTTTCTTCATATTATTTTATGGTATAAACGCCTTTGCGCAGTTCGCGTTCCTGCCTCTCGCGGCCACGCCCGTGGGAATAGCGATATTCAATTCACTTTTCAAGGTATTTGCCACGGCGCTCATAGCACCGTTTATAAAGCAGCTTGAAAAGCTGGTGCGTTTGAGCGTGCCGGAGCCAAAGAAGTCCGCCGCGCCGGGTCACGCGCCCGCGAGCGAGCTTTTGGACGAAAGGTTTCTGCGCTCGCCGGGGTACGCGCTCACGCGCTGCAAGAGCGTGGTTGACATAATGGCCGACATAGACGTTGAGAGCGTGCAAAAATCCATCGCGATGATGACCAAGTTTTCGGACGCGGACGCGGAGCTTATTGAGAACAGCGAGAGCACCGTGGACGAATATGAGGATAGGCTTGGCACGTATCTTGTGAAGCTATCGGCGCTGGCGCTGAGCGAGAGCGAGAGCTACGAGGTTTCAAAGCTTTTGCACACCATAGGCGATTATGAGCGCATAAGCGACCATTCGCTCAATCTGCTGGACGCGGCGCGAGAGATACGCGCAAAGGGCATAGCGTTTTCGCCGGCGGCGGCGAAGGAGCTGGGGGTGATTTCCCGCGCGATAATGGATATACTCACCACCACGCACGACGCTTTCAGCAAGAACGACATCGCGCTCGCGGAGCGCGTGGAGCCGCTCGAGGAGGTAATAGACGAGCTGTGCGCGGAGCTGAAAAACCGTCATGTAGACAGGCTCACGCGCGGCGTTTGCACGATAAACACGGGGTTTGTGTTTAACGACGTTTTAAATAATTATGAGCGCATAAGCGACCATTGCTCCAATATTGCCGTGTGCGTGATACGCACCAGCAATAAAATCGCCGCTCCCCACGAGCTGACGAAAACCATAAAGACCACGGACAACGCAAGGTATAAGGAGCTCTACGAGGGGTTTATGAAGGAGTATGTGGAGGCGCTGTGAGGGGGTAAAGAGGAAGCGGCGGGCTTTGCCCGCCGCTTTTTGGTTTTGGCGTGCGGCTGCGCCGGGCCGCCGGGCGGTGGCGCACCGCCGCAACATGCGTGCACACGGTACGTCTAAAGCAAACCGAAGGTTTGCGATGCTGCCGTACCCTACGGGGGCTATGCCGGTATCGGGTGAAAATGGAGAACGCGGAGCGTTCTCGTAAGAACTAATCGCGAAGCGATTTGTTCATGTAGGGCGGGGGCTTGCTCCCGCCGACGGTGGCGCACGCACCGTCGCGGTGGAATGTCGCGCCCTGCGGGCGCGGGTTTCTCTCTGGAGGGACGCCCCTCCGGGGGGACAG
>CAZZNN010000318.1:0-1730 GCA_964655605.1 uncultured Oscillospiraceae bacterium | reverse complement strand
GGTGTAAAATAGTTTTATTTGAGAGGTCGGCCTAAATGCTCATACCGATGAAACGCATGACGCTCGTTGCCCTAAAGGACGACGAGGCGGCCATAATGAAGGCCCTGCAAGGCATAGGCGTGGTGCAGGTGATAAAGGGCGAAAACGCCAAGGAGACGCAGGACGCTTCAAAGCTTGAAGCGCTGTGCGCGCGTTTTACCGCCGCTCGCGATATAGTTAAGCCTTATGCAAAAAAGCCCTCGCTTTTGAGCGCGAAGCCCGAGGCCACGGCCGACGAGCTTATTTCAAGCATACCGGGCGGGCTTGAGCTATCCGCAAAAATAGAAGACATTGACAGGGACATAAATCGCCTTAAAAATGAAATAGCAAAGCACAAGTCCACAATAGACCTGCTTGAGCCCTTCGAGGGCTTGACGGCGCCCATAGAGGCCGTCAGGCCGACGCGCTCGGTAAGGTATCAGGTGGGCTTTTTAGCGCCGGAAAAGCTTGAAATGCTTGAGGCGGCGGGCATAGCCTACGAGGCGTTTATTTCAGGCGGCGATGAAAAAATAAAGCGGGACGCGGCGGTGATAGCCGCCTATAGCGCCTCGGACGCGGAAAACGCCGTGGCTGCGCTAAAGGAAGCGGATTTTCAGGAACACAGCCTGCCAAAGCTCACGGGCACGCCCAAGGCCAATATCCAAAGGCTCGCGGGCGAGATAGCCTCGCTCGAAGCCGAGAAAAAGGCGCTTGAGGACGAGCTCCCCGAGCTTGCCAAGAAAAAGGAGCTGCTCGAAAAATCCTGCGACGCCGCCAGAATAGAAAAGACGCTCGCGGAAAACACCGCCCTTATCGACACCACGGACGCCGCTTTCATATTGGAAGGCTGGGTGTGCTCGGGGGATGTTGAGAAGGCGGATAAAACCATCGCCGGCGTGACGAGCGCATATTTTACCGACTATAGAGACCCCTTGGAGGACGAAACTCCGCCGAGCGTGGTTAAAAACACCAAGTTCAACACGCCCTTTGAATCTGTGCAGAATATGTATTCGCGCCCCGCGTACAACGGAGTCGACTCCGTTGCGGGCATGACGCTGTTCTACATTTTATTCTTCGCCATGATGCTTTCAGACACCGGTTACGGCCTTGTGCTCTTCCTTGGGTGTCTGCTGTATGAAAAGCTGGTAAAGCCCAAGGGCAACTTTGCGAGCACTGTCAAGGTGATAAAATATTGCGGCCTTGCGACGGTGTTCGTGGGCTTTGCGATAGGCACCTTCTTTGGCATGAACTGGCCTGAAATATTCGGCGCGGGTTCGATATTCCCCTTCATAGACCCGATACAGAATATCATGACAATGATATTTATATGCTGCGGCCTTGGCATCGTACACATGATGTATGGTATATGCATTAAAATAGGCATGTGCATAAAAGAGAAGGATTACGCGGGCGCGATATTCGATAATCTTGCGTGGATACTCATAGTGCTCGGCCTCGTTGCGATATTGGCAAGCTCGTTTATAGGCGTGCCGATGGTGAGCACGATAGGCGCTGTCGCCGCGGGCATAGGCGCGGTGCTGGTGCTCTTTTTCAAGGGCAGGGACAAGAAAAATCCGCTCAAGCGCATAATATCCGGCCTCGGCGGGCTGTACGGCGTTTCGAGCTATTTGGGAGACACGCTTTCCTACGTTAGAATACTGGCGCTCGGCCTTGTTACGGGCGCAATGGGTCAGGTTTTCAATATGATAGGC
>CAZZNN010000317.1:0-1730 GCA_964655605.1 uncultured Oscillospiraceae bacterium | reverse complement strand
CTCTGAAACCGGCATGCGCGGCGAGAGGCTTGAATATGGGTCCTGGAATATCATCTGCATGTGCGGCCGAAGCTTTCTTAGCTGGCCGGGATTGAGCTGCGCGAGATCTTCGCCATTGAATGTGACCTTGCCGTCAGTAACGTCTAAAAGGCGCAGTATAGTGCGGCCAACGGTGGTCTTGCCGCAGCCCGATTCGCCCACAAGCCCCATCGCCTCGCCCCTTGGAATGGAGAACGACACGCCGTCCACGGCTTTTACATAGCTCTTATTCCTGCCCGCGAAGCCGTCGCCCATGGGATAATATTTTTTTAGATTTTCAACTACGAGTATGTTATCCATGTCAGCGCACCTTCCCTTCTATCCACGCGCATTCGTCCGCCTTAGCGGCGTCCTCGTTGAGCCAGCACGCCGCCTTATGCGTGGGCGAAAAGCTGCGCATGGGCGGATATTCGCCGCCGCATTTTTCCATGCAGCTCTCGCAGCGATTTTGAAAATAGCAGTGCTCAGGCATATTTATGGGATTGGGCACCTGACCGGGTATGCTGTATAGCTTATCCACCTGCTTATCTACAGACGGCTTTGAGCGCATAAGGCCGATGGTATACGGGTGCTTTGGATCTTCAAATATCTCAAGCGCGGTGCCCTGCTCGATTATGCGCCCCGCATACATCACCACAACATAATCCGCCATCTCCGCTATAACGCCAAGATCGTGGGTTATGAGCATAATGCTGCCGTTTATCTTTTGCTTTATATCGCGCAAAAGATCGAGTATCTGCGCCTGAATGGTGACGTCGAGCGCGGTGGTGGGTTCGTCCGCTATTATGAGCCTTGGGTCGCACGAAAGCGCCATGGCTATCATCACGCGCTGGCGCATGCCGCCTGAAAGCTCATGCGGGAAGCTTTTATACACCTTATCCGGCATAGCTATGCCAACGAGCTTTAGCATTTCCATGCTGCGCTCCCTTGCGCTTTTTGGGGTTGCGCCGACGCGGTGAAGCAATACCACCTCGTCCATCTGGTCGCCTATTGTGAAAACGGGGTTTAAGCTTGTCATTGGCTCTTGAAATATCATCGCTATTTCCTTGCCGCGAACCTCGAGCATGCTTGAGGTTGGCATTTTGGCGATATTATAGCAGCGCCCGTTTTCCGCCGCGAAGCGAATTTCGCCCTGAACTATCTGCCCCTGCGGCGCTTGAACGAGCTGCATGAGCGAAAGTGAGGTGACGGATTTGCCGCAGCCGGATTCACCCACCACGCCAACGGTCTTGCCCTTTGGAATATTGAACGACACGCCGTTGACCGCCTTGACGGTGCCAAGATCCGTATAAAAATAGGTATGCAGGTCATCGAACTCAACAACGTTATCATCGTTGCGCATTTTGGTTATATATTCGCTCTCATCCACATTTTTGCGCCTTTTGGCTTTTTCAAAAGTGCGAATAACCCTGCCGTTGTCGCGGGCTATGCGGCGCTCCTCCTTGAGCGTTAGATATTCTATATCGTCAATGCCCTTTATCTGCTTCTTTTTAAATATGGCTTTCAAATTGCCCATAGCGTTACCTCTTCATTCTGGGGTCGAACGCGTCGCGCAGTCCGTCGCCCACAAAGTTAAATCCAAGCACCGTAATAATTATAAGCACGCCTGCGGGAACCCACATATTTGGGAAGTTGGACAAAATATCCTGCCCGCGCGAGGGATCCGCAAGCGCTATCATGCTGCCCCACGC
>CAZZNN010000316.1:0-1754 GCA_964655605.1 uncultured Oscillospiraceae bacterium | reverse complement strand
TTTTTAGAAAGCATAATCCGCCCGTGCCATCTGTGAGCACATGAAAAAGCTCCAGCGCGATGCGGTTTTCATAGTAGCGCACGCGGAACATGAAGCCGTCGTTTTCGTTGAAATCCATTCTCACGCATGGATTTCTTACGTCCTGCTGAAGCTTGGGCGCGCCCTCGATGCGCTCAAAATAATGCCAAAAAAAGCCGTTTTTAAGGCGCACCGCAAAGCCTGGAAAGCGCTTTAGCGTGTTTTTAAGCGCTATGTCGAGCGTTTGCGGGTCTATCTTTTCGGTGAGCTCCATGCTCAGGCGAAAAAGCGCCATCCAGTTGCGCCGCCGCGAGGCGGGATATATGGTGGCCGCATTATCGAGCCGCATCCATTCCGGCTCGACGGCGGTTAGGTTCTTTTTACTCATTGCTGCCTTTCTTTTTGCTCACATGCGCGAGTACAAAGCTTTTTAGCCGTTTTATCGCCTGCTGCGATTCATAAACGCCGTAGAGCGGGTAAACGTGCCACATGCCCGGCTCCTCGTGAAACTCGCACTCACAGCCCGCGTCACTTAGCGCCTTTGCCATTCTCGCGGAATCATCATAGAGCACCTCGCTCGTGCCAACGAATATGAGCGATGGCGCTATCCCCGTTAAATCGCCAAAAAGCGGCGATACGAAGGGGTTTTTCAAGTTCTTCTCATCGCCCGCATACATCTTTGCGTAGCGTCTTAGCGCGTCCGCGCTCAAGCAGGGGTCGTCCTTCTCGCGCTCTATGGCGGAGCGGCTCGTCATTGTGAGATCCGTCCATGGAGATATGGCCACTATGCACGCGGGCATAGGCAAATTGAGCTCTTTAATTTTGAGCGCCAGCGCGAAGGAAAGCCCGCCGCCCGCCGATTCGCCTATCACGGCGATATTTTCGGGCGCGAAGTCCCTTAAAAGCGCGTTATACGCCTCTAGCGCGTCGTCCAGCGCGGCGGGATACATGAATTCCGGCGCGAGCCTATATGCCGCGCAGAGCGTTGGGAGCCTCAGGCTTGCCGCCAAAACGCCGCCGAAGCCGCAGGCGTATTCAAGGCTGCCCGCCGTATAGCCGCCGCCGTGAAGATAGAGTATTGCGCCATCGCCGCGAATTTCATCAGGCATAACGAAATTGGCCTCCACAGACGGAAGCTTGGCGCCCGTGAAGGTTACGCGTCTTTTTAGCGCGCCCGCGCCAAGCACGCCAAGTTTATCCTGCGCCTCGCGGGATTTTGATATATCCATACCTGTTACAAGCGGCTTTAAAAGCTGTATCTGCACCTTCATGAGCAGGGTAGCCGGTTTAGGCATAATCGTTCCCTCCCGCATTATCATTCTTGCATTAAGTATACCTTATGCACGCTTGGCGCGCAAACTTATACACCATGTTTTAACAAATGTTTGCTTTTCCACCACATACTGCGATGGTATAATCATTTCATAAACATTGTGGGGGAACGGTTATGAAAAAGCTTATCACTGTTATTATTGCATTGCTTGCGGCGCTCATGCTCTGCGGCTGCACGGCAACGCCCATAGCGGAGGGTTTTAGCGAGGAGACCTTGCTTGAAAAGGGCAAGGCTTTTATAGCGCTTATAAATACGCGCGATTATGAGGCCGTATGCAATGAAATACGTGAGGATTACCGTGAAAAGGTGAAGCCGGACGATATTAAGGCCGCGTGGGACGAGCAGCTAAAAAAGCTCGGCGCGCTCAAGGAATATTCAAACTGGGCCACCGCCGGCGTTAACG
>CAZZNN010000315.1:0-1771 GCA_964655605.1 uncultured Oscillospiraceae bacterium | reverse complement strand
TGAGATAGCATGTAGTGCGCGCCCTGCCCGTGCCAAGCGCCAGCATTATTCTAACGGAGTGCTGCTGCTTTGCTATATACATATATGCAAAAAGCAGCACTATCGCAAACGCGCATATTCCGCAAATAAGCGTCAATGACTGCGCGCTGTCCTTAACGGTCTTGAGCGCCGCGGCCGCTTCATTGTAGCCCTGATCGTAAACGGTGAGGCGCATGTTGCGAAGCATTTTATCGCCAAGCTCCTCGATAAGCTCGTCCGCCGAGCCGTTTACAAGGCGCATGCGCATGAGCGAATAGCTTATCGTGGCCTCGGGCATCCAATCGCCCACGGGCTTTGGTATAAACGCCGTGTAGTGATAGCCGTACATTTCCTTAAACAGGCCGACTATGGTGTAATCGCCTTTGTCGCTGTAGCCAACCTCGGGCCAGTAGCAGTTGTAGGCCGGCTCGCCCTGCACGCCGGGAACGAGCGAAATACTTATCGTGTCCCCAAGCTCAAGCTTCATTTGCTTTGCAACGTGCTCGCTTATGATGATGCTTTTTTTGTGAGCTTCATATTCGTCTGGATTGAAAAACCGTCCGGACGTGAGCGCAAGCTCGTTGTTCCTGAATTCCATGAACGATTCAACGTCGCTCGTGGCGTATATTTTGAAGAAATTGTCCTCCGCGTCGTAAGCCTCGGCAATGCGCATGAATGGCGCCGTATATCCGTTGGTCGCAATGTCTGTCATGCCAGTCACTTCCATAACGGGGAGCGTGCAGTATTGCGAGGTGATATATTCGGGATACGCGGGGCTTTCTATGCTCTCTATTATAAATACCTTCGCGCGCTTCGGCCCCGTTACAAACCGGCCTACGCCAAGATAATCGTGACCGAGCTCGAATTTGAGATTGGGGTATTTCATCTTGAGATCATCGCTCAAGGTAATGTAGAAGGATATGCCGTCGTAATAATCGTCGGACGCGTAATATGCCCGCTGTATCATGCAGCGAAGGCCGTCGTCGGTGTCGTATTTGGGCGTGAAAAGAATGACTGCAATATGCTTATATGGATGCATAGCCGCTGGGCTGAGCTCTAATCCATCAACAAAGCCGCCAAGCTCAACGTTCCTGTCGTATGCGATAACATGCTCCGAGTTTTCAAATACGGAAAAATCGTAATTCGCAAGCTCCTTTGCCATGTATTCATCGTCGCCCGGCTCGCCAGGGTAATTCGCACCGATATATTCAAGCAGCGCTGTGGTTTTGAACGTCTCGTCCGCCTGCTTCATAAGCCGGTCGCTTGAGCGCCACATGCCAACTCCAAGGCACAAAAATGCTGTTATGGCTATTAACAGCAGCGAGAACAAAATAGTTTTCGCGGGCGTTCTTATAACGCTTTTTAGGCTATTGCGAAATATCAATTTTATATCTCCTCCTTAAATGCAAAAACGAAATGTACTTCTTCTAATTTTTTAGTATACAATAGTCACAAAAAATTCACAACAGCGGATTATATAGTTTATTATATATATTTTACGGTTAGTGCATTGACACTGGGGTAAAGGCGTGCTACAATCGTATTGAAAACGTTCCCGGAAACGTTTTTTAAATTGTTTTTTGGAGTATGCTTATGAGTGACGGAAGGCTCACAATAAAAGATATAGCGCGATTGAGCGGGGTTGGCATAAGCACGGTGTCCCGCGTTGTAAACAACAGGCCGGACGTCAGCGAGGATACGCGCCGCAAGGTGATGGCGGTAGTTGAGCGCGAGAGCTATACGCCAAACGGCA
>CAZZNN010000314.1:0-1792 GCA_964655605.1 uncultured Oscillospiraceae bacterium | reverse complement strand
AGGTGGCGGCGCACCTTCTAAACAAGGCGTATCAAGGCGGCATGACGTTTTTCGACACCGCCCGCATGTATTCGGACAGCGAGGAAAAGCTCGGCCTCGCCTTTGGCGGCACGCTTTTCAAGACGGCGCGCGAGAGCGTATTTATAGCGAGCAAAACGCACGCGCAAACGCCGGAGGATTTCTGGGCGCACCTTGAAACGTCGCTTACAAATTTGAAAACAAATTACATTGACATATACCAATTCCACTGTGCCAAAAAATGCTTCAAGCCCGGCGACGGCACTGGCATGTACGAGTGCATGCTCGATGCGAAGCGTCAGGGGAAGATACGGCACATCGGCATAACTGCGCACCTTCTGCCCGTCGCGCATGAGGCGATAGACTCCGGCCTGTATGAGACGCTGCAATTTCCATTCAGCTATCTGGCGGGCGAAAAGGAGCTTGAGCTTGTAAAAAAATGTCAGGATAAGAACATGGGGTTTATTGCGATGAAGGCGCTCGCGGGCGGGCTGATAACGGATTCGGCGGCGGCGTTCGCGTATATATCGCAGTTTGAAAACGTCGTGCCGATATGGGGAGTGCAGCGCGAGAACGAGCTTGACGAATTTCTCGCCTTCTTCAAGGAACCAGCGGCGCTGACGGCCGAGCGCGCTGCGTTTATAGAGAGCGAGCGCAAGGAGCTGGTGGGCGATTTCTGCCGCGGGTGCGGCTATTGCATGCCCTGCCCCGCAGGCATCGAGATAAATCAATGCGCGCGCATGTCGCTCATGATACGGCGCTCACCGAGCGCGAGCTGGCTCACGCCCAAGGCGCAGGAGATGATGAAAAATATTAACAACTGCCTGAATTGCGGCCAATGCAGCAAAAAGTGCCCATACCAGCTCGACACGCCGAACCTGCTCAAGCGAAATCTGGAGGATTACGAGAGGATTTTAGCAGGCGAGGTGGAGGTATAAATCGCCAATGGGAGCGTTGGCGCTGCCAACGCTCCCATTGGCTTTGGGAGAACGCGGAGCGTTCTCGTAATGCCAACGCTTTGCGTTGGCTATGTAGGGCGGGGGCTTGCTCCCGCCGCGGTGGAGGCGCTTCGCGCTTTCGCGGAGACGCAAGCTGTCAAACGCTAATGCTAGCATTAGCGTATAGCGAGGGATTTTGCGCTACGCGCTTTCGCGGAAGCGCAGGCTGCTTCCGCGAGAATTTTGCGCTTCGCGCAAAAGGTTTTTCACAATCGCCTCTCGCACCTGCGGGTGCTCCCGGGCGGCGATTGTGACAGGAAACAACGCCTCCGTCGTTGTTTCCGTTTCGGCGTACACGCCGCCGGAACGGATTTTGACCCGCACGGCGGGGATTGTGCCATGCGTTTTGGATTGCGCGCCGGAGAACGCGGAACGTTCTCGTAATGCCAACGCTTTGCGTTGGCTATGAAATACCAAATCGCTTCGCGATTAGCCGATGTGTAGGGCGGGGGCTTGCTCCCGCCGCTTCCCCCGCCTCGGTGCGCCCCCTGCGGGCGTCGGGGAGGCGCCACAGCGTTTGACGCCGTCCCCTACGGTTGCATGCGTAAAATAACCTTATCATATATCCAACATCATTCCCATAACAACTTATTTGGTTTACTTTAAGCATCTTTATGCTATCATTATATAAAAGCTTCGCTTTTATTTACCGATTTCTCCCTTCGCCGCCAAAAAACGGCGGCGATTCCGCGAAGCGGAAATCGGGCGAAATCCAATATGCAAGCTTCGCTTTTATTTACCGATTTCTCCCTTCGCCGCCAAAAAACGGCGGCGAT
>CAZZNN010000313.1:0-1797 GCA_964655605.1 uncultured Oscillospiraceae bacterium | reverse complement strand
TCGACGGGCTTGACCGGGCTTACCGCCGCCGCGCTCATAGCTCTCGATTGCCTTAAAATTTCGTAATCCGCGCTTCCTGAAATTCTCATTCTCTAATTGCCTCCTGCTTTTTACAAGAACTTGCCCCTCGCCTTCCTTGGCTTGGTTGCTTATGTTCTTATATACGGCAGAACTCCGCTTTATTTAAGACCCAAAAAATATTTTTAGTTTTTCACAAAAATTTTGTTTTTTCCTCTTTACAAGGCAAAACAAAAGGAATACACTGATTTTAGCACAGAACGCGCGTATGTGCAACGCGCATTACGCGAGAAAATACAAATAATATATTTTTGGAGGCTGCCTACATGATAGACTTAACCATTCATCAAGAAAACCTCGATAGGGCGATAAAGCGTGCGCAGGAGAACAATATCGTTATCCCCACGTTCAAGCAGATGAGGGATCCGTCTCTTATACCGGACGTGATAAAGCAAAAGCTCAAAAACGTCGGCCTTTGGGACGTTAGCCCGCTCAATCTTTTCCGCATAAGCTGGCACAATGAGCCCACCATGCAGGGCGGCACCTATGGCGGAGTGAATTTTATAGAGCTGCCCAAAAAGCTCACGGGCGTGAACGCCCGCATAATAGCGCTTTGCGGCAAGTGGTTCCCCACCGGCTGCCACAAGGTAGGCGCGTCATTTGGCTGCCTTGCGCCAAGGCTTGTTACCGGCCAGTTCGACCCCACCTATCATAAGGCGGTTTGGCCGTCCACGGGCAATTATTGCCGCGGCGGCGCATACAATTCAAAGCTGCTCTCGTGCGATTCAATAGCCATACTTCCCGCGGAAATGAGCCGCGAGCGTTTTGACTGGCTAAAGAGCATAGCGGGCGAGGTTATCGCCACCCCCGGCTGCGAATCCAATGTTAAGGAGATATTCGATAAGACCTGGGAGCTTCGCACCACCCGCAAGGACGTTATGATATTCAATCAGTTCGAGGAAATGGGCAATGTGGTGTGGCATTATCAGGTCACCGGCAAGGCGATAGCGGACGCTTACGAATCCATCAAGACTGACAGCACCCGTTTTGCGGGCGCGTGCTTCACTTCGGGCAGCGCTGGCACCATGAGCGCGGGCGATTATCTCAAGGAGCAGTATCCTAACGCAAAGCTTGCCGTGGGCGAAGCGCTCCAGTGCCCCACTCTCCTTGAAAACGGCTTCGGCGGCCACCGCATAGAAGGCATAGGCGATAAGCATGTGCCGTGGGTACACAATGTTAAAAACACCGATATGGTTATAGATATTGACGACGAAGATTCCCAGAATCTTTTCAGGCTCTTCAACACCCCCGAGGGTCACAAGTATCTAAAAGAAGAAGTCGGTCTTGACGATGCCGCCATAGCGAACCTTTCGCTCATGGGCATCTCCGGCATAGCCAATATGCTTTGCTGCATAAAGATGGCCAAATACTATGAGCTCACCGAGAACGACGTTGTTGCCACGGTGCTTACCGACAGCGCCGACTGCATGGACGGGGGCGTGGACGTGCGCCCGAACAGCCCCACCTTCGGCAAGTGGGCCGGGGCGGAGCTGAACGACGAAAACAAGCGCCAGCTCTACGTGCCCGAGGGCTTCGCCCACGGCTTCCTGGTGCTCAGCGAGGAGGCCGAGTTCCTCTACAAATGCACCGACTTTTACAACCACGCCGCCGAGGGCGGGGTGCGCTGGAATGACGAAGACATCGGCGTGCAGTGGCCCGAGGTGGACGCCCCCCTGCTGCTCAACGAGCGCGACTCAAAACAGCCGCTTTTGGCCGAGC
>CAZZNN010000312.1:0-1797 GCA_964655605.1 uncultured Oscillospiraceae bacterium | reverse complement strand
CCGCGGGGACGCGTCGCCCTGCGGGGGGCGGCGGGAGCAAGCCCCCGCCCTACGGATACCCGCATGCCGACGTTTCGGCTCGTGTCCCCCGCGGTCAGCGCATCCCCGGCGGTCAGTGCTCCCCGGCGGCGGGGCGGCACAGCTATACTTTTCCCCACACCAGCACGAAAAAGCGCCCGGGGGCGCTTTTTCCTAAGGCGAGCGTATCAGTTCGCGATTGCTTCTGCGAGCGTCATATACAGCTTCGCGGGTTCGACGGGCTTTGTTAGGTGGCCGTTCATGCCGGCGTCCTGACTGGACTGCATGTCCTCTATGAACGCGTCGGCGGTCATGGCGATTATGGGAATGGTTTTCGCGTCCTTGCGGTGCAGCGCGCGTATGGCGCGCGTTGTGTCTATGCCGTTCATTATGGGCATGCGAATATCCATGAGTATGGCGTCGTAATAGCCTATGTCGCTCGCGAAAAACATCTCAAGCCCCGCTTGCCCGTTGCTCGCGCACATCACGGCGCAGCCCTTCTTGCCTAAGAGACTCTCCACTATGCGCGCGTTGAGCGCGTTATCCTCGCACAGAAGCACCTTTGCGCCGTTTAGCTTCTCGATCGTTTTATCGCGCCTCGTTTGCTCATCGCGCCGCGCCTCCGCCTCGCGCTGCAACGCCTCGCGCCTCTCGGCCTCGCGGCTGAGCGCTTCCCGCCTTGCGTCGCTGGCGCTGTCCGCGCCGTCTAAGAGCGACATAAAGTCGCCCTCCGCAGGCGTATCCGCGCCTTTCGGAGACGAAAGCCGCTCCTTCCCGTCAGCGCCGACGGCCTCGCGCCTCTCGGCCTCGCGGCTGAGCGCCGCACGCCTCGCGTCGCCAACGCCACCCGCGCCAACGCCACCCGCGCCACCCGCGTCGCCAACGCCACCCGCGCTGCCCGCGTCAACGTTGCCCGCGCCCGCGCCCGTGCCGCCCGGCGGTATGGAGCCGCCCTTAGCAGACGTATCCGCGCCATTCAGGGACGAAGCCGCCCCCCGCCCGTCCGCGCCAACGCCGCCCGCGTCAACGCCGCCCGCGCCAACGCCGCCCGCGTCCGCACCGCCCGCGCCAACGCCGCCCGCGTCCGCGCCGCCAAAGTCAAGCATGCCGTCCGCGCCAAACATTCCGCCAGCGCCCAGAACCGCGTCAGCGCTGACGCCCATGCGCGTGGCGCCGTAGCGCATGGCGTCGGCGCGCGTGGCGAGCTTGAGCGGTATTGTCACCGTAAACTCGGTGCCCTTGTTGAGCTCGCTTTTCACCTCTATGGAGCCGTCCATAAGCTCCACGAGCTGCTTCACTATTGAAAGCCCAAGCCCCGTGCCCTGCGGTATTTCCGCGCCGCTCGGCCTGTTTTCCTGCGAGAAGCTCTCAAAGGCGTGCGGCAAAAACTCCTTGCTCATGCCAATGCCCGTATCCTTAACCACAAAGCGCGTCAGCACAACGCCGTCCTCGCAGGAAAGCTCGTTTGACGTATAGCTCACCGTGCCGCCCGGCGGCGTGAATTTCACGGCGTTTGCCAAAAGATTGATGAATATTTGCTTCAAGCGCACCTTGTCGAGCATTAGAAGGCGCGGGGCGGGGCTGCCCTTGAGCACAAAGTTGATACCTTTTTGCCTGCATTGCTCGCCTATAACAACATTGAGCGTGCTCAAAAATTCCGCGCGCGGGCACGGCTCGGGGTTTAGCGTGAGCTTGCGGCTTTCTATGCGGGACATATCCAAAACGTCGTTTATAATGCCGAGGAGATATTCACCGGAGGAATGGATCTGCCTAAGGTGC
>CAZZNN010000311.1:0-1802 GCA_964655605.1 uncultured Oscillospiraceae bacterium | reverse complement strand
TGCGTGCCGCCAAAGCCCGGCGTTATGCCAAGCCCCGTTTCGGGCTGGCCGAACAGCGCGTTTTCAGAGCACACGCGAATATCGCACGCGAGCGCAAGCTCAAGCCCGCCGCCGAGCGCATAGCCGTTTACGGCGGCTATAACGGGCACGGGCAGCTCCTCTATCATGCGGAAAACGCGGTTGCCATTATCTGAAAACGCCTTCGCGCCCTCAACGTCAAACCCTGCCATCTCGCCTATATCAGCGCCCGCCACGAACGCCTTTTCGCCGCTGCCCGTTATTATAACGCAGCGGACGATTTTTGCGTCCACCAGCTTGAGCGCTTCCTCAAGCTCGGCTAAAACCGCCGTGTTGAGGGCGTTCAGCGCCTTCGGCCTGTTAATTTTAATCGTTGCGACATAGCCCGCAAGGCCGTATTCAACGAATTGCATATCCTACTCCTCAGGTACGTTCATCACCTTGAGATCCTCGGCAACCTTGAACGGCGCTTCGGTGGCGGCCTTAACATCGTCAACGGTAATGTCCGGGGCTATTTCCGTCATAAGAAGGCCGTCGGGCGTGACGAGCATAACGCACATATCGGTGATTATCGTGTTAACTACCTTAACGCCCGTGAGCGGGAAGGTGCATTCCTTTAATATTTTGGGATTGCCCTTGGCGGTGTGCTCCATAGCGAGCACGGTGTTCTTCGCGCCCACCACAAGGTCCATAGCGCCGCCCATGCCGGGCACTTTTTTGCCGGGTACGCACCAGTTGGCAAGATTGCCCTGTGCGTCCACCTGCAAAGCGCCGAGCACCGCCATATCCACATGGCCGCCGCGGATCATGCCGAAGGATTCGGCGCTGGAGAGGAATTTCGCGCCCGGAACAGCCGTTACATAGCCGCCACCGGCATTAAAAATATCCTTATCCTCCTTGCCCTCCTCCGGAGCGGGCCCGAGCCCCATAATTCCGTTTTCGGACTGGAACATAACGTTCATTCCCTTGGGCACATAGTTGGCCACCATAGTAGGCATGCCTATGCCGAGGTTTACAACATCGCCGTCCTTGAGATCCTGCGCAACGCGCTTAACTATAAAAGTTTTCTTATCCATTATTCTGTCCTCCCGCCTTACAGTTTGACGATGGCATCTATGAAAATGCCGGAAACGGTGACAAGATCGGGGTCTATCGCGCCCACCGGCACGACTTCCTCCGCCTCGACCACGGTATATTTGGCGGCGGCAGGCATTATGGCGTTGAAATTCTTGGTAGCGCCGCGCATATAGCAGTTGCCGAACTCGTCCACCTTGGTGGCGTGAACGAGCGCCACGTCGCCGTGAAGCGCCTTTTCAAGCAGATAATCGCGGCCGTCTATCGTCATCACCTGCTTACCCTCGGCCACTATTGTGCCAACGCCCACGGGCGTTAGGAAAGCGGGTATGCCAAAGCCCGCCGCGCGAATCTGCTCGGCAAGCGTTCCCTGCGGGGTGAGCACGCAGGAGGCGGGATTGTCTATATACATCTTTTGAGTTATGGGATTGCCGCCTATCCAAGTGGAGTGAACCTTAACAACTCGACCCTGCTCCATGAGCTTGAATGTGTTTTGACGCTCCCAACCCGTGTCGTTATTGACTACGGTTAGATTTTTGGCGGTCGTAGTTTCTATAACCGCCTCAATCAGCGTTTCCGGGCTGCCGCCCTGAAGGAATCCGCCAATCAAAAGCACGTCGCCGTCTTTAATGCGGCTTACCGCTTCCTTGGCACTCGCTAATTTGTTCATTCGAGAAATACCTCCCAAAGTGCAAAATTTGCGCCCGCGC
>CAZZNN010000310.1:0-1809 GCA_964655605.1 uncultured Oscillospiraceae bacterium | reverse complement strand
ATGATAGAAGAGATCGATTTTGAAACAGGTTCTGATAAAAAGGTCGATCTAAAGATATGGGCGCGTTTATGGAAATACGCCTGGAAATACAAGAAAACCGTCATAATGACTATGATAGTAATGTCGCTCGTGGGCGTGATGGATATTCTCTATCCGCTTTTGAGCAAATACGCTATAGATAATTTTATCGAGAAGAATACGCTCAACGGCCTGACCGAGTTTATCATAGTATATATAGGCATGGTCATAGTGCAAAGCTTCGGCGTTTTCCTGTTCGTGTCGCGCGCGGGCAGGCTTGAGATGAGCATATCCTACGATATTCGCCAGCAGGCGTATAAAAAATTGCAGGAGCTTTCCTTCTCCTTTTACGATACCACGGCCGTGGGCTATCTCATGGCGCGCATGGTGAGCGATATAGCAAGGCTTTCTGAAATGCTCGCGTGGAGCATAGTCGATGTGATGTGGGCGGCCGTGTATGTCGTTGGCGCTATAGTGGCGATGTTCTCGCTCGACTGGCGGCTTGCGCTGCTCGTTATGGCGGTAATGCCGCCGCTCGCGGTCATATCGCTGATATTCCAAAAGAAGATTTTGAAGCACCAGCGCCGCGTGAGAAAGACCAACTCCCGCATAACGGGCGCTTTCAACGAGGGCATTATGGGCGCAATGACCACAAAGACCCTCGTTCGCGAGGAGGCCAACTACGGCGAGTTCTCCGAGCTTACCGATTTCATGAAGAAAAATTCCGTAAAAAGCGCGGTGCTTTCGGCAATATTCATGCCGCTCGTAATGTTCCTCGGCGCAATAGGCACGGCGTTCGCGCTTGGCGTTGGCAGCACAAAGGTTATGGCCCTCGGCATGACCTTCGGCACGCTTTCGGCGTTTATATCGTATACAACAAACTTCTTTGAACCCGTGCAGCAGCTTGCCGGCATATTCGCGGAGCTTCAGAGCGCGCAGGCGAGCGCGGAGCGCGTTATCGCGCTTATTGACACGCCCGCCGAGATTATTGATACGCCCGAGGTTATTGAGAAATACGGCGATTCCTTCGATCCCAAGCGCGAAAACTGGGAGCCGCTAAACGGCGAGGTGGAGTTTGAGCACGTTTCCTTCGCATATAAGAATGGCGAAAAGGTTTTGACCGATTTTAACCTGCACGTTAAGCAGGGCGAGACCATAGCGCTCGTTGGTGAAACGGGCGCGGGCAAGAGCACCATAGTCAACCTCGTGTGCCGCTTCTACGAGCCAACCGAGGGACGCGTATTGATAGACGGGCGCGACTATAAGGAGCGCAGCCAGCTCTGGCTTGAAAACAGCCTCGGCTACGTGCTGCAAACACCGCACCTTTTCTCCGGCACCATAGCGGACAATATCCGCTACGGCCGCAAGGACGCCTCAGACGACGATGTGCACAGAGCCGCGCAGCTCGTCCACGCCGAGGAATTTATTCTCAAGCAGGATAAGGGGTACGACAGTGAAGTGGGCGAGGGCGGCGTAAGGCTCTCAACGGGGCAGAAGCAGCTCATCTCCTTCGCGCGAGTTATCTTGGCCGATCCCCGCATATTCGTGCTCGACGAAGCCACGAGCTCCATAGACACCGAAACGGAGCAGCTCATACAGAACGCCATAACGAAGGTGCTCTCCGGACGCACGAGCTTCATCGTCGCGCACAGGCTCTCTACCATCCGCAACGCCGACAGGATACTTGTCGTGCGCGGCGGCAAAATAACCGAGCAGGGCACACACTCGGAGCTGCTGAGACTCCACGGCTATTATTACGACCTTTACACCACTCAGTTCAGCGAGGAAGCC
>CAZZNN010000309.1:0-1845 GCA_964655605.1 uncultured Oscillospiraceae bacterium | reverse complement strand
CTTGTGATCCAGGTCGGCGCGGAGCAGGGCAACACACTTAGCGTTTCCGTTGACGCTATGAACGCCGAGGCGCTTGGCCTCAAGGAAACCACCATAGCCACTCAGGCCACCGCTGGCGACGCGATAACCGCAACCCGTGACGCCGTCAATCAGGTGTCCGATATGCGCGCAAGGCTCGGCGCTATGCAGAACCGTCTTGACCACAAGATAGCCAACCTCGACAACACCGCCGAGAATCTGCAGGCCGCTGAAAGCCGTATCCGCGATGTAGACATTGCGAAGGAAATGACGACCTACACTAAGAATAACATTCTCTCTCAGGCTTCCACCGCCATGCTCGCGCAGGCCAACGCCGCGCCGCAGAACGTGTTGAGTCTGTTACAGTAAGGGTAAGGCGTAGACCCGGCGGGCGGATATTATCCCTCCGCAACCCCAATACAGCAGAGAATGACCCAATGAACACATAATCCTACACACAGCATGATGCCGTGTGAAACAATAATTTCAAGGAGGAAATTAAAATGAGGATTCAGAATAACATTATGGCGATGAACACCCATCGCATGTACACCTCGAACAACAACGCGGTGTCAAAATCGGCTGAAAAGCTTTCCTCTGGTTATCGCATAAACCGCGCTGGCGACGACGCCGCAGGTCTTGCAATTTCCGAGAAAATGCGCGCGCAGGTTCGCGGCCTCAACATGGCCTCGAAGAACTCGCAGGACGCGATTTCACTTGTGCAGACCGCTGAGGGCGCGTTGCAGGAGGTCCACTCCATGCTCCAGCGCATGAACGAGCTTTCCGTGCAGAGCGCAACCGGCACCAACGCCGATTTCGACCGCACCCAGATTTCAGCCGAGTTCGACCAGCTCAAAAACGAAATCGACCAGATCGCCTCCACCACCGATTTCAACGGCATGAAGCTGCTCGACGGCTCGCTTGCGGGCGTTGGCACGGCAACGGCATATTCTGGCGCAAAGGGTTCAGCTATTGGAGCGACAAATGAGGCAACTTATGCTATTGGAACGCATACAATAGATTTTGACTTGTCAAAGCTTAAAACTGGCGATGCATTTACTGGCGCAGCAGCGATTACTTTTGACGCTGATGATTTAGTCGATGAAAGTGCGTTTGTGAGTAAACTTAACGAAGATGATAATATTAGTAATGCCTCACTTTCAAATGGCAAGTTGACGTTTACTGTGGCGAATGCTACTGCTAAGTTTACGCCCGAAGCTACTAATACTGAACTCCAGTCCATCTCTCTTACCGGTAACAAAGATCATGGCGCTGGCTTTACCGTAAGCGACGGCACTAACACCACCACCTTCCGCTTAAAAGTTGGTGACGAGCCCCTTAAGCTTGCGAGTGGCGAAGTTGCTGTTGCGGTGAATGCGAACGCTACTGCTAATGATATTGCACAGGCATTGGCAACCGCTATCGGTACCAATGCAAGCAACGGAGCTCTTGGCGCAAATATAAGCGCATTGGCAGTAGGAAACAATGTTAATCTCAATGGCGCGGGCATCACGCCAAATTCCACCGTTACCTCTTTCCGTGGCGGCCTTGAAATCCAGGTCGGCGCGGAGCAGGGTAATACCCTTAACGTTTCCGTTGACGCGATGAACTCAAAGGCTCTTGGCCTCAAGGACATTTCCATAGACACGCAGGCAAAGGCCGGCGATGCCATAACCGCAACGCGCGACGCGGTAAATCAGGTTTCCGATATGCGCGCAAGGCTCGGCGCTATGCAGAACCGTCTTGACCACAAGATTAGCAATCTCGACAATACCGCCGAGAATCTGCAGGCCGCTGAAAGCCGTATCCGCGATGTAGACATTGCGA
>CAZZNN010000308.1:0-1848 GCA_964655605.1 uncultured Oscillospiraceae bacterium | reverse complement strand
ACGGGGAACGGATAATCCTGCGGCGGGAGCAAGCCCCCGCCCTACGGGGAACGGATAATCCTGCGGCGGGAGCAAGCCCCCGCCCTACGGGGAACGGACAATCCCGCGAAGCGAGCGCAACGCGCTCACAGAATCCTCACGCGAGCAGCTCGCGTTCGCGTGACACAGCTTGCGTTCGCGCGACACAGCTCGCGTTCGCGCGACACAGCTCGCGTTCGCGCGACACAACGAAGGTGTATATGACATCAGGTGACGGAAGAATAAATCCACGTGCAATACGCAAACTCGCCCACCTCTTTAAAGAGGCGGGCTGTACGCTTTTCGCCGTGGGCGGGTCGGTCAGAAACGCCATACTGGGCTATCCCGCCACCGACCAGGACGTGGCGAGCGCCATGCCCCCGGGCGACGTGATGGCGCTGTGCCGCCGCAATCATCTGTGCTGCATTCCCAAAGGCGTAAAATACGGCACAGTGGAGATAATTATAGGCGGGACGCACCTTGAGCACACGACGTTCCGCGGCGAGGTGTATGGCACGGAAGGCGGCCACAGGCCGGAATTTGTTGAATTTACCACGGATATGGTGGAGGACGCGTTCCGCCGCGATCTCACCGTGAACGCCCTCTACAGAAATATTTTAACGGGCGAGCTTTTCGACCCCACCGGCGGCCTTATGGACATGCGCAATCATCTCCTGCGCGCCACCTGCCGTCCGCCGGAGCTTATAATGCGAGACGACGCGGTGCGGATACTTCGCCTTGCGCGCCTCTCGGCCGAGCTCGGCTTCAATGTCGACGGGGCGACGTATATGGCCGCGAAAAAATATATCAACGGGCTTGTGCACATCACGCCCGAAAGGATACAGAACGAGCTTACGAAAATGCTGCTCGCGGACGTGAAATATGGCGTTGGCAGCGTGATGACCGGCCTTGGCTTGCTCGATAGCTTCGGCGCGCTGGATATACTCATGCCGGAGCTCACGCTTGGGCGCGGCATAGAGCAGAACCCCGAATACCACGCGCACGACGTTTTCACGCATTGTCTGATGACGGCCGCGTGCGCCAAGCCCGACCTTGAGCTCAGGCTCGCGGGGCTGCTGCACGACGTGGGCAAGCCCATAGTTTATCAGGAAACGGGACGCTTTTTCGGCCACGACGAGCGCGGCGCGGAAATAGCGTTTAACATATTGAAGCGGTTCAGGTATAAAAACAGCGTGTGCAATAATGTCGCGGAGCTGGTGCTCCATCACATGTTCGACCTGGACGGCCGCACCAAGGAGGCCAAGCTGCGCGTTTTCACGGCGCGGCGCGGCTACGCGACGGCGCTTAGGCTCGCGGACCTTCGCGAGGCCGACGTGCACGGCTCCGGCATAATATCAGGCGAGGTCAAGACGGCCACGCGCCACAGGCTGATAGTCGATAAGATGATTTCCGAGGGCGTGCCGACGCTCGAAAGGGAGCTTGCGTGCACCGGCCGCGAGGTCAGGCGCTGGACGAACGCCCATGGCGACGATATAGGCCGCGTCAAGCACGACCTTTTGGACTACGTCGCCGCGCACCCCAAGCGCAATAACAAGGCCGACCTCAAGAAATACTGCGAGAAGAACTATACGCCCATGGACGAAAAAGAGGCCGACAGGCTCGACGCCATAGACGATATAGCCGATTCGCGAAGCAAATCGGCTATGATTGAAACCGAGCTTACCGTTATCCCCGCAGGGGCGGATATTATCCGCCCGCAAGCGGACGGCGCCGTGCCCGACATTCCCCCGCCCCCCACCGACGCCCCGCCCCCGCGCAAACGCCGCCGCAGATACCGTTCCCCGTCCCAAAAAGGCGTTTCGCATGAAA
>CAZZNN010000307.1:0-1854 GCA_964655605.1 uncultured Oscillospiraceae bacterium | reverse complement strand
GCTTTTGAGTTCATCATCTCGCTCGCGGATGCTGGCGAACCCCTCACCGAGCGCGTTATCAAGCAAATACACTCCCTTGTGCTGATGAACGATGCCACGAACCGCGGCGTGTATCGGAGCCTCCCGGTGCAGATACTCGGCGCGGCGCATACCCCCCCACAGCCCTATTTGGTGCCCATGCAGATGGAGGAGCTAATGCGGCAGTATGAGGAATGGAAAGCTGGGCGGCATATCATCGAAGCGGTCGCCGAGTTCCACCTGCGATTTGAGGGCGTTCATCCCTTCATCGACGGCAACGGTCGCACCGGGCGCCTAATTCTGAACCTCGAACTCATCAAGGCCGGCCTGTTGCCTGTGAACATCAAGTTTACCGACCGCCGGAAGTATTACGACTGTTTCGACGCTTATTATACCAATGGCGGCGACCCCTCCATGATGGTCGAGCTCATTGCGGAATACGAAAAAGCCGAATTGAGCAGATACATCGGCATTCTGCAAGAGTAGGGTGCGCTGGCCAGACTGTCGCCATCAACAGAACAAAGCAACGAGCCGCTCCGCATGATTGGGGCGGCTCGCTTTCGTTTTCCCGCTCATATTTGGCTCACGGTCGCGCTGGCCGCTTCCGCGTCTCCTATGTCTGCCGCTATACCTTACGCCTCACACACGGGCACACGCTCGCTCTGGAGGGGGCAGGTGGCTCGCCGTGATAATTATCACCTGTTATGTCGTGGAGCCAGCGGAGCCGCCGGGTACATATCGCATTCGCGCCCTCACCGCGCCGTTTTGCCCGGTATGCGGTTCGCTGTGCTCTGGCTATGACAGCCGCCTCCGGCGCGTGGTCGGTGACGATGGCACCGTTACCCTATACCGCCTACGGCGTGTGCGATGCCCGTCCTGCGGCTCTCTGCACGTCGAACTCCCGGACTTCATGCGCCCCGGCAAGCATTATGCGGCGGCGGTCATTGATAGCGTTCTGTCCGGGCATGGCGAGTGCTGCCCCGCCGAGGGTTCCACGATGTGGCGGTGGCGGCGCGAAAATCGCCCACCCGGTTTGCAATGCTTTTCTGGCGGTGAGGCAGTAGGATTAAGGCATTCCAATACGAAGGAGGATAACGATGAGGAGGGATAAAATGAATATCATCGTCCTATTGGTCTGCACCGCCGCCGTCGCGCTGGCTTCCGTATTTATTGGTTATAGCTTTGGGTCGGCAAGTACGGCGGCATCCGCGCCCACTACCGCTTCCGTGCCGCTTCAAATCGTGCCGTCGGTGTCTACGCCTACCCCGGCGCAAGAAACGCCACAAGCGGCGACGCAGGGCGCAACGGAGGGCTATATTTCTATTCCCGGCTTCGAGAGAATCACCATGACGGCGGGAACGACGGAACAAGTGACCCCGCTTTATAATCCGGTCGGCAACACCTGCTACTTCGTGGTTTCTCTTTTTCTCCCCGATGGAACAGAAATATACCGTTCGGGTCTGCTGCCGCCCGGAAAGAAACTTGATTCCATAGAACTGCTACGCTCTCTGGAAGTGGGGCTATATGAAGGAGCGTATATTCGCTATTCGTGTTTATCTGTTTCCGATATGGCACCGCTCAACGGTGCCGATATGGATTTCACATTGGAGGTTATGCGCGATGAGTAAACGATTGATTGCCCTTTCCATTGCCGTGGCTCTATTATGCTGTGCGTGTCCGATGATAGCATTTGCCGCCAATGAAACGACCGGGGAATCTGATGTATTCGTTACTTTCTCTGGGTTTGGTGATGGCGATGAACCGAATGAGACGGCGCCTACCCGTGAGGAGCCGGATGTCCGTGGCTATGAAATCAATATCCCCGCCTCATACTCA
>CAZZNN010000306.1:0-1857 GCA_964655605.1 uncultured Oscillospiraceae bacterium | reverse complement strand
AAGTATCTTCGCATAGACAGCGATACCATGGGCATACTCATAGGCCATCGCGGCGAAACGCTCGACGCTATGCAGTATCTCACCTCGCTCGCCATAAACAAAAACAGGCGCGAGGAGGGCTATACCCGCGTTACCATAGACACCGAGGGTTATCGCGATAAGCGCGAGGAGACTCTCATGCGCCTTGCGCGCAAGGTGGCTTCGCAGGTGAAGGCGACGGGACGTCCCCGCGCACTCGAGCCGATGAATCCATACGAGCGCAGGATACTGCACTCAACCCTCCAGAACCACCCCTTCGTCACAACTCATTCAGAGGGTGAGGAACCCAACCGCCGCGTTGTGGTAACGCCAAAGCGTCGCGGCTATTGAGAATAAAGCGAGAATAAAGCGAAAGAAACGCGACCGAAAAGGCCGCGTTTCTTTATGTGTCCGTCCCCGGCGGGAGCAAGCCCCCCGCCCTACAAATGCCAACCGTCCCTGCCGCCCCTGGCGGGTTCAGGGAACCCGCCCTACGGCGTTCCACCGCAACGGCAGTGTACCCACCCCTGGCGGGAACCCCCGTAGGGTACGGCAGCGCAAAGCGTTGACGTACCGCGCGAGGACGCCAGCCGCCCCCGGCGGGAGCAAGCCCCCGCCCTACAAATGCCAACCGCCCGCCGCCCCCGGCGGGAGCAAGCCCCCGCCCTACAAATACCAACCGCCCCTGCCGCCCTGCGCCCCACCCATTCATAACCAAGGGTAAATATCAAGGCTATTTACCCTTGGTTATGTTAATTTATTATGACAGACAAACTCTTTGTTTGCCACACGAGCGCATATATGCTATCATGTTTTCGGATGAGTTCGCTCGTCCTTTTTAGAATGTTATTTGGAGGAAATAGAATGAAGAAAATATTTGCACTGGCATTGGTGCTTATAATGGCGGCGGCGGTTGTCGCCTGCACGCCTCAGCAGGACCCGGGAGGCGTGGTCGTTGATATTTTAGACCAGACTCCCGCCCCCACGGATAATTCAGACAGCGGAGCGGTAGCGCTCGAGCTTGCCTATCCCGATGGCTTGGGCATGGTTGCGGCGGGCGCGCTGCACACTGTAGCGCTTCGCACGGACGGCACGGTATTCGCAACGGGTCATTCGCTAAACGGCCAGTGCGCCGTTTCAACATGGACGGACATCGCCTATATAGCCGCCAGCGACACGCTCACTGTGGGTGTCACCGCGCAGGGCGGCATAATGATGGCGGGTCTTGTAAACGAGCAGATGAAGGCTGCCGCGAGCTGGACCGATATAGTGCGCGTTGCGGTAGGCGCAGAGCACATAGTCGGCCTCAAGAGCGACGGTACGGCTGTGGCCGCAGGCGCGACCGCGATAGGCCAGTGCGACGTTTCCTCGTGGAACAGCCTTGTTGACATAGCCGCCTCCGGCAACCATACCGTCGGCCTTAAAAAGGACGGCAGCGTCGTGGCTGTTGGCGATAATGGCAAGGGACAGAGCGATGTGACCTCATGGAGCGGCATTGTTGCGATAGCGGCAGGCCCCAATCACACGGTCGGCCTCAAGAGCGACGGCTCGGTGATCTCCACCAAGAACGACACCGCGACACTTAGCGGCGTTAAAAAACTTTTCGCCGGCACCGATATAACAATAGGCATAACCGAGGCGGGCGCAGTGGTCTCCGCTCCCGCAAACGCGGAGCTTGACGCTGTGACTGACGCCGCGTGGGCAGCCTATGGCACGGTGCACGGCGTGGTGATGAAAAAGGACGGCACGCTCGCGGGCGTCGGCAATGGCGACGATTTGCAGCTTGCCTTTAGCAATGTGCACGTAAGGCCATATATCGAAGACGGCTATGTGCTCGGC
>CAZZNN010000305.1:0-1860 GCA_964655605.1 uncultured Oscillospiraceae bacterium | reverse complement strand
ACAAAATTTTCGCTGGCTATCAGCTCCAAATGATCGCGCTGACGCTTGAGCTCCAGCTCCATCGCGTCCGCGACCTGCGGGTCAGTGGCACGAATCAGGTCGAACTGTATCATATCTTAATCCCTCCGTGGTAAATTTGCCTTCATTATACAGGCTTTGAGCAAGTTATACAACCTTAGTTTTGTATATAATTATATGTGGAAACGGCATGAATTGCGGGGGGTGGAGGCGTGGGCGGAGGCGTGGGCGGCGCGGTAGTTTTTGGGGGTGGAACACGGGGACGGCGGGAGCAAGCCCCCGCCCTACGGGGGAGGATAGTTTTGGGGTGGGAATTGTGCGGCGGGAGCAAGCCCCCGCCCTACGGGGGAGACGCATTAGTTTTTTTGGGGGGCGGGGCGCTTTGGCGTTCGCTAATGGTTAGAATGGGAACAGGGTTATTTGGTTGGTTTCGGGCAGGCCGTCGAGCGCGCCAGCATCGCCCAAGGCTTTTATGGCGGCGCTGTTGGCCTTGCCGCGATTTTGAAGATCCTCTATTGAGATATACTCGCCGCCGTGCGCGCCTTCCTCAAGCGCTATGGCCGCGTTGAGGCCGATGCCGGAGATGGCTGTGAACGGCGGGCGGAGGGCGTTGCCCTCGATAACGAAATCCTGCGCCTTTGACTTATATAGATCCACGGGCAAAAGCTCTATGCCGCGAAGGTTCATTTCATAAACGACCTCAAGCGTGACGAGGTTATCCGCCTCCTTGGTTTCAATATCATTGCCCTTTGCATAAAGCTCTTTTATATTTTCAAGCACCTTTTGCGCGCCGCCGGAGGCAAGCGAATAGTCAAAGGCGCCAACCGCGCGTATGGTAAAATACGCCGCGTAGAAAGCGAGCGGATAGTGCATTTTATAATACGCAACGCGGAAGCCCATCATAACGTAAGCGGCGGCGTGCGCGCGCGGGAAAAGATACGCTATCTTTTTGCAGGATTCAATAAACCACGGCGGCATGTGCGCGCCGTGAATGGCGCTTTCCATATCGGGCGTAAGTCCCCTGCCCTTTCGCACGCTCTCCATCGTTTTAAACGATATTGAAGGCTCCGCGCCATAGAGTATTAGCTTATTCATTATATCGTCGCGCGTGCATATAACCTCGTTCAATACGGCGACGCCCGATTTTATCAGCTCCTGCGCATTGCCAAGCCACACGTTCGTGCCGTGCGAAAGACCTGATATGCGCACCAATTCCTCCATTGTGGTTGGGCGGGTATCCATGAGCATCTGCCTGACGAAGCCCGTGCCAAACTCAGGTATCGCCACGCTGCCCACATCGCAGTTATTAAGCTCCGCGAGCGAAATATTGAGCGGTTCAATGGAGCTATACAGCTTCATCGTGGGCTCGTCGTCAAGGGGAATGAGGCTTGGGTCAAGGCCGGTGAGATCCTTTAGGCGCTTTAGCATGGTTGGATCGTCGTGGCCGAGTATATCGAGCTTAACGAGCCTATCGTCCATGGCGTGAAAATCAAAGTGGGTGGTAACGGTGTTTTTGCCCTCGTCGTCCGCGGGGAACTGCACGGGCGTGAACTCCATTATATCCCTGTCCTCCGGCACTACAACTATGCCGCCGGGGTGCTGCCCCGTGGTGCGCTTAACGCCAAGGCAGCCTTCAATAAGCCTTTCCTCCTCGGCACGCGATATATGCAGCTCCTGCGCCTCACAATATTTCTTTATATAGCCGTATATGGTCTTATCCTTGAGGCCGCTTATCGTGCCCGCGCGGAAGGCGTGACCCGCGCCGAACATGACCTCCGTATATTTATGCGCCTCGCTCTGGTTCTCGCCGGAGAAATTAAGGTCAATATCGGGCGTTTTATC
>CAZZNN010000304.1:0-1864 GCA_964655605.1 uncultured Oscillospiraceae bacterium | reverse complement strand
CTTTTCGCGAAGCGAAAATTCTCGCGGAAGCAGCTTGCGCTTCCGCGAAAGCGCGCAGCGCAAAATTCTCGCGGAGACAGCTTGCGTCTCCGCGAAGGCGCGCAGCAAAAATCCTCGCGGCGGGAGCAAGCCCCCGCCCTACGGTTAGGTTTTTCACCCAAATCTAACCTGCCGCTCCACCTGAACACGCAAAATGGGCGCAGCCCATTTTGCCCAAAGCGAGCGTTTAGCTCGCGATTTAAACGTCCAAATACTCCACCAGCTTGCTGTTCTGCTCGATAAATTCCCTTCTCGGCTCCACCTTATCGCCCATGAGCACGGTGAAAATCTCGTCGGCGGCGACGGCGTCCTCCAGCCTCACCTGCCGCATTATGCGGTTGTCGGGATCCATTGTAGTCTCCCAAAGCTGCTCCGGGTTCATCTCGCCAAGACCTTTATATCTGTTTATCACGGGCTTTGTGTCGCGCCCAAGCTCGTTTAGCTTCGCGGCCAATTCCTCGTCCGAATAAACATACCAGAAGCTCTTGCCCTTTGTTATCTTGTAAAGCGGCGGCTGCGCGGCGTACACATACCCCTGCTCGATGAGCGGCCGCATATATCTGAAGAAAAACGTGAGCAAAAGTATGCGTATATGGCTGCCGTCAACATCGGCATCGGTCATGCACACTATCTTGTGATACCGAAGCTTGCTCGTGTCAAATTCCTCGCCGTACCCGCCGCCGAACGCGGTTATCATCGCCTTTATCTCTGCGTTATCCATCATGCGGTCGAGCCGCGCCTTTTCAACGTTCAATATCTTGCCTCGAAGCGGCAAAATCGCCTGATACGCGGGGTTTCGCCCCTGCTTCGCGCTGCCGCCCGCGCTGTCTCCCTCAACTATGAAAATTTCACAGTTGGCCGGGTCCTTATCCGTGCAGTCCGCAAGCTTGCCCGGCAGGCTCGTTGAATCGAGCGCCGTCTTGCGCCGCGTCAGCTCCCTCGCCTTCCTCGCGGCGTCGCGTGCGCGCGCTGCCGTCATGCATTTATCAATAATTATTTTCGCAAACGTGGGATTTTCTTCAAGGAAGGTGCTCATGCCCTCGCTCACGGCCGAGTCCACCACATTGCGCACGTATGCATTGCCGAGCTTTGTTTTCGTCTGCCCCTCGAACTGCGGTTCGACTAGCTTGACGCTTATTATCGCGGTGAGCCCCTCGCGGACATCCTCGCCCTTGAGGCTTTCATCGGTTTCCTTCATATATTTATATTTTTTGGCGTATTCGTTCACGGCCTTGCCAAGCGCGTTGCGGAAGCCTATGAGGTGGCTGCCGCCCTCGATGGTGTTTATATTATTGGCGTAGGACAGCGTGTTTTCATTGTAATCATCGTTATATTGAAGCGCCACCTCAACCGAGCAGACCTCCTGCTTTTCGGGATTGTCCCGCCTGCCCGTGATATAGATGGGCTCCGGGTGCAGCGCCGTTTTTTTCTTATTCATGTATTTAACAAATTCGATTATGCCGCCCTCATAGCAATAATCGCGCGTCTCCGGCTCCGTGCGCCCGGTGTCGCCGCCGATACGCTCGTCCGTGACGGTGATATGCACGCCGCGATTGAGGAACGCCATCTCGCGCATGTGCTTTGAAAGGGTGGAATAGTCAAATTTAACTTCGTCAAAAATTTTCTCATCTGCAAGGAAAGTTACACTTGTGCCGCTCATATCGTCGGGGCAAGTGCCAATGACCTTAACGTCGAACGAGGGATCGCCGTGGACGTATTCCTGATAATTTATCTTGCCGTCGCGCCGCACCTCAACCTTGAGCCAGTCGCTAAGGGCGTTGACTACGGACAGGCCGACGCCGTGGAGGCCGCCGGATACCTTATA
>CAZZNN010000303.1:0-1867 GCA_964655605.1 uncultured Oscillospiraceae bacterium | reverse complement strand
ATCTCGCTCCCGCCATTTTGGTGGAAAAGGCGCTTTGCCGCGGCGAAGGCAAGCTCTCAAGCACCGGCGCGCTTGTGGTAACTACCGGCAAATACACCGGACGCAGTCCTGACGACAGATTCGTTGTGGACACTCCAAAGATACATGACGACATAGATTGGGGCAAAATAAACGTACCCATTAGCGAGGAGCGCTTTGACAACATCTATAACCGCATGACCGCGTATTTACAGGGTCGCGATATATTTGTATTCGACGGATTTGCCGGCGCTGACGAAAAATATCATCTCCCCGTTCGCGTTATAAACGAGCTCGCGAGCCAGAACCTTTTCGTTCATCAGCTTTTGGTGCGCCCCACCGAGGAGCAGCTAAACGCTTTCGCGCCCGGCTTCACCATAATAGCGGCTCCGGGCTTCAAGTGCTCGCCCGAGCGTGACGGCGTGCATTCAGAGGCCGCAATACTCGTTAATTTCGACAAGCGCATGGTGCTCATAGCGGGCAGCCAGTACGCGGGCGAAATAAAGAAATCCGTATTCTCCGTGATGAATTATCTGCTTCCCAAGCAGGGCGTATTCTCCATGCACTGCTCGGCAAACGTTGGCGCGGAAGGCGACAGCGCGCTGTTCTTCGGCCTTTCGGGCACCGGCAAGACCACCCTTAGCGCCGACCCCGACCGCATGCTCATAGGCGACGACGAGCACGGCTGGTCCGACAAGGGCGTTTTCAATATCGAGGGCGGCTGCTACGCAAAGTGCATAAACCTCTCCCACGAAAACGAGCCGCAGATATGGGACGCGATAAAGTTCGGCTCGTTGGTTGAAAACGTTATTATGTGCGACGAGTGCCGCGAATTTGATTTTGCGGACAAGTCCCTCACAGAAAACACCCGCGTGGGTTATCCGGTAGATTACATTCCCAACTGCGTGATACCAAGCGTTGCCGGACACCCCAAGACCGTTATTTTCCTCACCGCCGACGCTTTCGGCGTGCTGCCGCCCATCTCCAAGCTCGACAAGAACATGGCGATGTATCACTTCGTCTCCGGCTACACCTCCAAGCTCGCCGGCACGGAGCGCGGCATAGTTGAGCCGCAGACCACCTTCTCAACCTGCTTCGGCGCGCCCTTCCTGCCGCTGCACCCCTCGGTATACGCCGAAATGCTCGGCAATCGCATTGAGGAGCACGACGCCAACGTTTACCTCATCAACACCGGTTGGTCGGGCGGCGCTTACGGCGTTGGCAAGCGCATGAGCATAAAACACACCCGCGCGATGGTCACCGCCGCGCTCAACGGCACGCTTGAAAAGGGTGAGTTCGTGCTCGACCCGATATTCAACGTACACGTTCCCACCAAATGCCCCAATGTACCCGACGAGGTGCTCAATCCCCGCGCGGTATGGGCGGACAAGGAAGCCTACGACAAGCAGGCCAAGGATCTTGCGGCGCGCTTCGTGAAGAATTTCACCAAGTACTCCAATATGCCCAAGCATATTGTGGACGCTGGACCCAAAGCGTAAATATTAGTCAAAAAAAGCACAAGGCGCATAAAATGCGCCTTGTGCTTTTTTTGAGGGGCGGCTTTTACCTGCGAGCTAAAGCTCGCGGCCGGCAAACGCCGAAATGGAGCGGCCACATGAGCCCTGCGGGGGGATGGGTGGCGCGGGGTGCGGCGGAGGCGGCGACGCCCGGCGGGAGCAGAGCCCCTGCCCTACGGGGAGACGCCCTGCGGGGGGATTGGGGCGCGGCCCGGGGTGCGGCGGGAACGGTGACGCCCGGCGGGAGCAGAGCCCCCGCCCTACGGGGAGACGCCCTGCGGGGGGATTGGGGCGCGGCCCGGGGCGGCGGGGGCGGCGACGCCCGGCGGGAG
>CAZZNN010000302.1:0-1872 GCA_964655605.1 uncultured Oscillospiraceae bacterium | reverse complement strand
TTTTATCCGCAATATCGTTTTTGCCCTTATATATGCTGTTGGCGGGCACAACGCCGCGCACGCTCGAAAGCGGATACACATTTGTGTTGCGGCCTATCACGACGCCGGGATTTAGTATGCTGCCGCAGCCCACCTCAACCATGTCGCCAAGCATAGCGCCAACCTTTTTGCGTTCGGTTTTCACCTGCTCCGCCCCGTCCTTTATAACAACGAGCGTCTTATCACTCTTGACGTTTGACGTGATAGAGCCCGCGCCCATGTGCGCCTTGTAGCCCAGTATCGAATCGCCCACATAATTATAATGAGGCGCCTGAACATTATCAAATAGTATAACGTTTTTTAGCTCCGTGGAATTGCCCACAACGGCGTTTTTGCCCACTATCGCGCTGCCGCGAATAAACGCGCAATGCCGAACCTCTGCGCCCTTATCTATTATGCACGGGCCTTTTATATAAGCCGACGGGAACACGTTCGCGTCCTTAGCTATCCATACGTCCTCGCCGCGCTTTTCATATTCGCTTTGGCTAAGCGTTGCGCCCAGCTTTAATATAAAAGCCGATATTTCAGGCAGCGCCTCCCACGGATATGTCTTGCCAGCGAAAATATCTGAGGCGATAGTTTTATCGAGGTCAAAAAGATCGTTTATTTTGAGCATAAAAGCGCCTTTCCTCCCTTATTTATCCGCAAAATTGCGGAAGTAATTTTGTATTAGCACTATGGGCGTGCCCTTATCGCCGCTGCCGGTTGTAAGATCGCTCAACGAGCCTAAAAGATCCGTAAGGCGGCGCGGAGTCGTGCCCTGCGTTTCCATTTTGCCCTTGAGATCGGCCTCTTTTTCCTTTATGCGGCCGCGTATGGCTTCGCGGAGCGCTTCGCCCGAAAGCGAGGCAAATTCGTTATCCGCGAGATATTTGAGCTTTAATTCGTTAGGCAAGCCGAAAAGTCCTTCTGTGAAGCCCGGCGACACGACAGGGTCTGCAAGCTCCCATATTTTGCCGACGGGGTCCTTGAAAGCGCCGTCGCCATACACCATGGCCTCCAGCTTCTTGCCGGTGCGCTCAACAAGCTGCGCCTTTATCGCCTCTGCAACCGCCTGCGCGTTTTTGGGGAATAGCTTTATGCGCTCCTCGGTGGCCTTGTTTGAGCCTAAAAGGCCGTAGCTTTCATTGTAGCCGCTATCGCCTATGGGCGCGTTCATAATCTGAGCGAGCGTTAGCACTTCGTTCGCGCCCGCCTTTTTGATGAGGCGCTTTGTGCGCTCGCGGGTGTGAATATCGCAGCAGAGCACATCTTGAGTGAAGTTGACAATGGCCTGCGGGTGATTTGCGAATATCACGGTGGCGCTCGCGCCCTCGCCCTCTATGAGCGAGCGGTAATATTCAACGTAATCGACGCCCGTGAACTGATGCACGGGGCGGCCGAAGTGCGAAACAAATTCGTCCTCGCTTAAAACGTCCGTCCAAGGATTAACGCCGCTCTCGTCTAGCGCGTCCTCGCTTATTATGTGATTGCCAACCTCGTCTGAAGGATAGCTTAGCATGAGCACGATATTTCTGCCCTTCATGCCCCTTGCTATGCCGCGAAGGCAGATAGCGAAGCGGTTGCGGCTAAGTATGGGGAACACAACGCCGAGGCTGTCGGAGGTGAATTTGTGCGCCACATCGTAGGCAACATCGTCAACGGAGGCGTAATTGCCGTCCGCGCGAGCCACGACGGCTTCCGTCACGGCAACAACGTCGCCGTCCTGCAAGGCGAAATTCTCCTCGGCGCTCGCGGCGAGCACGGCGTCCGCCACTATGGAGACAATATCGTCGCCTTCGCGGATAATGGGCGCTCTTAGTCCTCTTGAAATGGTTCCGTTCATGATAGTAT
>CAZZNN010000301.1:0-1932 GCA_964655605.1 uncultured Oscillospiraceae bacterium | reverse complement strand
ATTTCTATAGGTGCATTGTATCAAAAGTCGGTATATGCTTCATAGAATGGCTCTCAGCCTCTTTAGAGGCTGAGAGCCATTCTATGGAGAATGTTGCGCAGGGAGATTTGAAGGGAACGGGCCCGCACACAAGCGGGCAAAAAAACCTCCTGTGGAGGATTTTTTAGTTCCCCGAGCTGGCGGTGGCACTGTCCCAGTGCCGCCGGGCAAATCTCGCCAGCCGCACCAGAAAAATCGTCTTGCTTTGCAAGGCGATTTTTCAATGAAGCCGCCCTTGCTGGGGCTAATAAAGAATGAAGTCGCTCACCGTGTTCGCTAATTTGGATCGGGGCGATTTCGTTTAATCAATGAGCGCAGCGCATGCCTTCATTATGGCGCAACATTCTTTATTTCTCTATTCGTTTTCTATTTGTTGACGAAGTAGCGGCTTTAGATATAATAAAAAAGCGGCGATATTGTACGGACTAGTGAGCTATTTATATAATTGGTAAAGGGCAGCAAACATTGATATAAGGTTTGGTGAGATAATATGAATACAACTCGAACAACGCAAAATGATTTAAAAGCAATACAAGAGCTTTGGGCGAGTGGCGACGTAGGAGCGTATATGGATGGAGTTGGAAGGTTTTGAAAATGAGGAGACCTGGCCTTATTGGCAGCTTCTCGCCCGCCAGGGGGCGTTCACATCTGATTTCCTCTGTAGGGGATGGGGTCTTGACCGTGGCGCTGCATTTATTAAGCGCAGCGCGGCTTCGTTATTCAATCCACCTCTTTTAACCTTGCGCAAAGCTTCTCCAAATTCTTAATTGTTCTGTTATCAAAAAAGTGCTCAATCTTTTCTACCTGCTCAAGTTCGCTTTCCGAGCCGTTTAGCAGACATAAGAAGTCATGCAGCACACGGTGCCTGAATAGAAGGTAATCGCCAAGCGCCGCCCCCTTTTCAGTGAGCACAATGCCGCCGTATTTCTGCGCGCTTACCAGCTCCGCCTTTGCAAGCTGCTGTATCATCTTTGTTACCGACGAGGCTTTTACATGAAGCTGTGATGATAGCTCGACAACCCGCGCCGTGCCGCCGTCGCGCTCGACGCGAGCTATCATTTCCAAATAATCCTCCATGGCGCTCGTTACCTCGCCGGTGGACAAAAGCGCATAGCCCTTCATCGTATAGAAGCCGTCAGGCGTTGAGTTCATTATATCATCTCCATTTTGGGAATTGAGGGTGGTTTTGCGAAGCAAAATCGTCTCGCCTCTCGAGACGAAAGCCTCAAACCCGTGTATGAAAGACAAAGTCATTCATACTTTCACCATTGTTGTCATGTGGGAATAGCATGAGTTTAGGAGAGTTTCCTTAATCTAAGTTTATTATGGAGGTGTTTATATAATGAACGCTGATATTACCCTTAATGAGATAAATCCAGGTCAGCAGGCAGTTGTGCGAGAACTCAGATCCACCGGCAGCATGCGCCGCAGGTTGCTTGATATAGGCCTTATCAATAACACGAGGGTCGAATGCTTAGGCCGAAGCCCCGGCGGCGATCCGTCGGCATTTCTTATTCGAGGCGCTGTAATAGCTATTCGCAGCGAGGATCTAAAGGACATACTGGTCATGGCGAATTGACGGAGGAAAAGGACTAATGGGTTTGACGAATAGCTCCGTGGGCATAAACGCAGTTGATTCCGGCTTGATAATCAAGAAAGCTTCGCCGCGCGATAAGGTTATTGCTTTGGCGGGGAATCCGAATGTGGGGAAAAGCACCGTGTTCAACGGGCTTACTGGCATGAATCAGCACACAGGCAACTGGCCTGGCAAAACGGTTGCAACCGCGCAAGGCTATTGCGCAACAAGAAATCAAAGCTATGTTATGGTGGATATTCCAGGCACCTATTCGCTGATGGCTCATTCCGCCGAGGAGACGGTCGCGCGCGATTTTA
>CAZZNN010000300.1:0-1945 GCA_964655605.1 uncultured Oscillospiraceae bacterium | reverse complement strand
ACGCTCGCTTTAGGCAAAATGAGCAAGGCTCATTTTGCGTGCTTGGGTGGGGGTGCAGAGTAAAGATGAGGGAGATAATATGGAGCTAATCGCGAGCTAAACGCTCGCTTTGGGCAAAATCGCGAGCTAAACGCTCGCTTTAGGCAAAATGAGCAAGGCTCATTTTGCGTGCTTGGGTGGGGGTGCAGAGTAAAGATGAGGGAGATAATATGGAGCTAATCGCGAGCTAAACGCTCGCTTTGGGCAAAATCGCGAGCTAAACGCTCGCTTTAGGCAAAATGAGCAAGGCTCATTTTGCGTGCTTGGGTGGGGGTGTAGTAAAGATGGGGTGGGGGTGTAGAGTAAAGATGGGGTGTGGCGATCACTTGGTTGTTTTGTATGGAGAACGCGAAGCGTTCTCTTAATAACAACGCTCCGCGTTGTTTATGTAGGGCGGGGGCTTGCTCCCGCCGCCGGGTATGCGGCAACGCAACGTTGAAACGTCTTGCCGTAGGGCGGGGGCTTGCTCCCGCCGTTTTGATGCGCTTCGTCAGGGACTCCCTGTGCCTTATCGTAGGGGCCGCCATACGTGGCGGCTCGCCTGGGCTGCGCCCGGACGTTTGATATGCCTGCCATAATCCCCCCCTTCTTTCTTATTATATATAACACTCCCCCAAAACCCTTGCTAATCGCCCCAAAACATGATATAATTATTCGATGTTCATTAAGGAGCTAAAACTTGTTAACTTCCGGTCGTATTCGGCGCTAAAGCTCGACCCCGGACGGTATGTGAACGTGCTCACGGGCAACAACGCGGAGGGAAAAACCAACGTCGTTGAGGCTATATTTTTGTGTGCGCTGTTCCGCTCGCACCGCACGCGCCTCGATCAGGAGCTTATAAAATGGGAGTCGGACGGGGCTTACGCATGTATAAAGGTGCAAAGCCGCCTTGGCGAGCGTCAAATCGAAATAACGCTTCCCAAGGGCTCAAAAAGGCGCATTAAGCTCGACTCCAACTACGTCTCGCGCATGGCGGAGGCGATGGGCACGCTAAACGTGGTGATGTTCGCGCCGGAGGATCTGAACATAATAAAAGGCGCGCCGGAGATGCGGCGGCGATTTATTGACATGGAAATGTCCCAGCTAAGTCCCGCGTATTTCGCGCTGCTGCAAAGCTATTATAAAGCCCTCGCGCAGCGAAACGCGGTGCTTAGACGCCTTGAGGGGCGTGGCGGGGACGTGCACATAATGCCAAAGGACTGGGAGGACATCAAAATTTGGGACGAGCAGGTTATCCTGCGCGGCGCAAAGGTGATGAAGGAGCGCGCCGGGTTCGTAAGGCGGCTCAATGAGGAAGCGCAAAGGGTGCATGCGCTCATATCCGGCGGCGCGGAAACATTGGAGGTTACTTATGCCCCAAATGTAACCGTGACGCGCGACGCGGAGCCGTCGTACAGGCACGCGCTAAAGGAAGGGCTCAGAAATACCATGTGCGAAGAATTTCGCAAGCGTTACACGGTCGTTGGGCCGCACAAGGACGATGTTCTTATCAAAATAAACGGCGAAAGCACGCGCGTTTACGGCTCGCAGGGGCAGCAGCGCACGGCGGCGCTGGCGCTCAAATTGAGCGAGATAGAATTGATGCGCGAGGTGCGCAAGGAGACGCCGATTGTCATTTTGGACGACGTTTTATCGGAATTGGACGAAAGCCGCCAAAAAATGATCCTCGCGGGAATAGGCGACGCGCAGGTGTTTGTCACCTGCACAAGCTTAGGAGAGATGAAAAACGCCTTTGCCGGGGAGATGAAGGTGTTTAAGGTGAAGGACGCAAGCGTGAGCGATGAGGCGGACGCGCAGGCGTAGGGCGAGGGGTAAAACCCCGGTCGCGACCGGGGGCAAAACCACCGGCGAGAAAAGGCGACACCTCATCAGTCACCTAACGGTGACAGCTTCCCCTCAAGGGGAA
>CAZZNN010000299.1:0-1951 GCA_964655605.1 uncultured Oscillospiraceae bacterium | reverse complement strand
ACAGGCTCAAGCGGGCCGTCCTTCACAGGGACGCTGTCCGGATACATGCCATAGAGTATAATGCCCTCGCGCACCATATCAAGATACGCGTCGGGAAGCGTCATAATGGCGGCGCTGTTTGACGCGTGGCAGGTCTTGGGACGCTTGCCGCGCGCGGTGAGCGCGTCCATAACGGTTTTATAATTTTCAAGCTGGAAGGCAGTGTATTCCTTCTCGCTCGGCGTATCCGCGACGGAGAAATGCGTGAACATGCCAGTCACCTCGATATTGGGCAGCGCCATAATGCGCTCCGCCGCGTCGGCGGCCTCAAGCGCAGCCCTCTCGCCCTGCGCAAAAAGCCCGGTGCGGCTCATGCCGGTGTCTAGCTTGATGTGCGCCTTAACTATGACGCCCGCCTTCTTGGCTTCGAGCGACATGGCCTTTGCGGCCTCCTCGTCAACAAGGGTCTGGGTTATATCGTAATGCGCGAGCGCCGAAGCGTATTCGCTGCTCGTGTGGCCAAGAATGAGTATGGGCAGCGTTATGCCGCCCTCGCGCAGCTCTATGGCTTCCGCAAGGCACGCCACCGCGAAAGCGCCCGCGCCGTTTTCCTCCAAAAATTTGCCGCAGCGCACCGCGCCATGACCGTAGGCATTGGCCTTTATAACGCACATCACGCGCCGCGAGGTCTTGCTTTTTGCGTAATCGAGATTGTGCTTGAGCGCGCCAAGGTCTATCTCAACCCAAGTGCGCGCGTCGTCTTTAACACTAAACATTGCTTTTACTTCCTTATTGTTATTCCCGCCGCCTTGGCGGCACAGTGATTATACCGCCGCAAACCCCTTATTTCAAGGTGTTTAGACATTATTTTTGAGGTCTATGCCCTTTAGCGCCTTCTCTATGGGTCTGTGGTCGGGGTCGATATGGATTTCAACGAAGCGCAGCAGCTTCGTGAGCGCTCTTGCTATTATAAAATAGATTACCGCCGTTGAAATGAGCGGCAAGAACGCCTCAAATGTGCGCGAGCGAATCATATCGGTCACCTTTGTGAGATCGTGTATGGCCACATAGCCCACAACGGACGTCATTTCAACGAGCGATATGAACTGGTGCTTATAATCGTCGAGCGCATAGCGTATCGCCTGCGGGCATACCACCTTTAAAAATGTCTGCCGCCTGTTGAAGCCAAGGCTCAGCGCCGCCTCGCGCTGCCCGGCGCTCACGGAGGCTATGCCCTCGTCCATAAGCTCAGCCGTATACGCCGAAAAATTGAGGCTGAAGGCGAGTATCGCTATCACTATCGCGGCAATATCCGAATTTTTGAAAACGATATAATAGAGTATCATGAGCAGCACCAAAAGCGGGGTCGACTCAAGCAGCTGCACATAGCCGTTTGCAAAGCGGCTTCGCCACCTCACCTCGCTTCTTAACATAAGGCAAACGCCAAAGCCCGCCGCCGTGCCAAGCACCGTGGACGCGAGCGAAAGCAGCACCGTCATTATGAGGCCGCGAAGTATCAGCTTGTAGCGCGCCTCCGCGATAAATGTGTTATAAAAGCTCGTCACGGCCGTTTCAAAAAAGCTTGGCGACTCAACGTGAACATAATTGTTCACCACGAGCACCGTGCCGCCAAAGGCCGTGGCCTGCGTCATATCGTATTTTTCTGTGCGCTCGGGAAGTATTGTAAGGCAGCCCGCCGCAACGTCCGCGGTGTTTTCCGTGAGCTTGTGCTCAAGGAGGCTGAAATTTGTTGCCGTATACTCTATGGTCATGTTGAGCTTTTGCGCTATGTGCGCCATAAGCTCCACCTCGAAGCCCGATGGCACGCCGTCCTTTAAAAAGCACATAGGCGCGAGATTATTGTCGAAGGCGAAGCGGATAACGCCGTTATCGCCCGTGAGCGGCACTTCCTTCACCGTTGCCGCGGCGGCGTTTTCGCCCGTCCATTTCTGCCACAGCGCGGACACCGTGC
>CAZZNN010000298.1:0-1967 GCA_964655605.1 uncultured Oscillospiraceae bacterium | reverse complement strand
GTTAATCTTGGGGTCTATGAGCTTATACACAAGGTCTGTAATAAGCATCATTGCCACCATGATAACGCTCAAGAATATTGTCGTCGCCATTATCATGGGATAATCGCGGTTGTTTATGCCGGAAACGAACTTGGAGCCCAAACCGCCTATCGTGAAAACGGTTTCTATAACAAGACTGCCCGTTATGGTGTAGGCCGTCATGGGGCCAACGTATGTTACAACCGGTATGAGCGCGTTTCTCAATGCATGCTTGAATATAACCTTAGACTCGCTCACGCCCTTGGCGCGCGCGGTGCGGATATAATCCTGACCAAAGGCGTCAAGCATACTTGACTTTGTAAGTCTGGTGATATAAGACATGGGATATAAGCACAATGCTACGACCGGAAGGAAATAATCTGTGCTGTTTGCATTGAACACTTGGAACCAGCCTAGATTTAGGCAGAAAATCAACAGCAAGAACGTCGCGAGCACGAAACCCGGAACCGCCACAAAAAGCGTTGTGACGAAAATTATTACCCTGTCCGGCCATCGGTTCCTCGTAAGCGCCGCTATCGAGCCAAATATAAGTCCCGGAATCAGCGCACATATAATTGAAAGTCCGCCCAACTTTGCGGAAACTGCGAAGGATTCGCTTATGACATCCTTAATTTCACGACCGGTTTTAAGTGAAATGCCAAAGTCGCCTTTTAGCAGGTTGCCAATATAGATGATGAACTGTTCGCCAACAGGCTTATCGAGATTGAATCTCTTTTCAAGCGTTGCCTTAACGGCCGCGCTCGGCGCCTTTTCAGCTGCGAACGGTCCTCCGGGTATCGCATTCATAGTAAAGAACGTTATCACGCTTATTATGAAAACGGTTACTATTGCAAGCAATACACGTTTGAGTGTGTACTTCCACATGTGTCTTCCCTTCTCTCCTAGTTTTGAGTTGCCAAGTTATTTAATAGAATATAACACGCGCGTTATTTAGTCAATAAAAACTACTCAATATATTCACTATTTAGACATAATATACAGATATATATTTATATTTTCGTGCTGTTCATTCTTGCCTGTTTATGAACAAAAACGAACTTTTTAGCTCAGAAGTTGAATATTTAGGCAAATGAATATACAATATTTAACCGGAGGCAGCCAGTATGAAAGATGAACCTTTCATATCCGTTTTGCGGCTTTCGCCGCGTAAGGCGCGGCGATTTTGAAGCAAAACCGGCCCCAATTACGATGAAGGGCGCTTTCGCAAGCGAAAGCTATGGTCAGATGTCCGCATTTATTAAAACTATGAGGCAAAAATACAAAATATTCAAGGCGCGGTTAAGGCGTTTTGGCATATTTTTAAAGCGTCTGCCGCGAAAGGCAAAGCTTATCGCTTTGAGCGCGGCGACGGGGCTTGCCGCCCTTATAGTGCTGCTGATCGTTTTAAGCGGCGGCTCCGGCACGCTTGCCAAAAGCGGCGACGCGCGGCTTGCTTCGGGCGCGTATCTAACCGAGCCTGACGAGACGGCGCTTAACGAGAGCGCGGTGCTCGACGTAAGCATGCCCACCCCCACGCCCGCCCTCACGGTCGCGGCCGCGCCCACGCCCGAGCCTACCCCCACCCCCACTCCCGACCCCACGCTAAAGCGCGGCGTCACAAGCGAGGAGGTAACAAAGCTTCAGGAGCGGCTAATGGAGCTTGGGTATCTTGATATAGATGAGAGCACGCAGTATTTCGGCCCCGCCACGGAGTATTCAGTGGAGCTTTTCCAGCGGCAGGTGGCGTTTTCAACCGGCACGGATTTCGCCGTTGACGGCGTTGCGGGACTAAAAACGCTTGAGCTGATTTATTCAAGCGACGCGCCCAAATATTGCGTTAAGGAAGGCATGGAGGGCGACGATATATCGGTCATGCAGTCGCAGCTGGTCGATCTTGGCTATATGAAAAAGACCACCGGTTATTACGGCGATGAAACAATAGCCGCCAT
>CAZZNN010000297.1:0-1985 GCA_964655605.1 uncultured Oscillospiraceae bacterium | reverse complement strand
CTTTTTGCCAAGCTTTATGTAAATGGTGAGGCCATTGCGCTCGGTGAGGCGGAGCCTTTGCTCCACAGTCAGACGCTTGATTATCGTCACGGCATTTTTACGCGGGATACGCGCTTTAGCGCGGCGCGGCTTAGCAGCGAGCGGTTCGTTTCAATGGCGGAGCCGCATTTATGCGCTTCTCGCCTGACGCTTGAGTTTAATAAGGACGCCGAGGCGGAGCTTGTGTGCGGCGTAGTTACGGAGCTGTGGGATATAAACGGGCCGCATCTTTTTAATTTTTCATATAATACCGGCGATATTCTTTCGGCAAGCGCGAGAACTGGCGAGCTGAATATTGAGGTCGCGGCGGCTCAAAGCGTTAGCTGCGATTTTGCGTGCGTCAAAACGTGCGCCGTTGAGCCGGGCGGCGTGTATCGCCGCATACGCTTCGCGGCAAAGGCGGGTCAAACGTATATAGTAGCGCTGCTTGCCGCAGTATACACGAGCCTTGATGCGCCCTCGCCCCGCGCATGCGCGGAGAGGCTTTGCCAAAGCTCGCTTAAAAAGGGTTATGAAAGCTGCATTGCGGCGCATAAAAACGCATGGGAATGCATTTGGAAGCGCTCCGCCGTGGAGCTTACGGGCAACGAGCAGGCGGCGCGCGCGATGAACGCAAGCATGTATCATCTAAACAGCATAGCGCCGCGTCATGCGGACGCGCTGTCCATTCCGGCGCGCGGACTGTCCGGGCAAACCTATAAGGGCGCAGTGTTTTGGGATTCCGAGATATTTCTGTTCCCCGTGTTCGTGCATACGGAGCCGGAGCTTGCAAGATCGCTGCTGCGCTATCGCGTGAAAACGCTGCCCGGCGCGCTTGAGAAGGCCGCGCAATACGGGCTTCGCGGCGCGTTTTATCCGTGGGAGAGCCAGGAGCGCGGTCAGGAGGGCTGCACGGATTACAATGTGACAGACGTTTTCACGCACAGACCCGTGCGCACCTATTTCCGCGACAAACAGATACATATAAGCGGCGATATAGCGTATGCGCTCTGGCGTTATTATGAAATAACGGGGGATACGAGCCTGCTAAGAGATGGCGGGGCGGAGGTGATACTCCAGTGCGCGCGCTTCTATCTTTCATGGGCGGTTTGCCATGTAGACAGCGAGCGTGTGGAGCTTACGGACGTGATAGGGCCGGACGAATATCACGAACGGGTGAACAACAATGCCTTTACAAATCAAATGGCATCGCATTGCCTCGACTGCGCGTTAGCGCTTGAAAAAGCGTTTGAATACATGCCAAGCCTGATAAAAAAGCTTGACTACGCCGCGGATATGGAGCTTATAAGGGCGATTGCGCCGCGCTTGCGCCCAGAGTTTAAACCGGGCGAGGTGATAGAGCAGTTCGACGGCTATTTCAAGCTTGAGGATTGCTCGCTCGACGCCGTGCGCGGCCGCGTGCTCGATCCGCGCGAATATTGGGGCACAAATCATGGCGTGGCGGCGCAGACGCAAATAATAAAGCAGGCGGACGTTGTGGCGCTCATGGCGCTTTTCCCAAAGCTTTTTTCAGAAGAAACAGTTGAGAAAAATTGGCTCTATTATGAGCCGCGCACGGAGCATGGCTCAAGCCTTTCATCATGCATGTACGCGCTTACCGCCTGCCGCATAGGCCGTTTGGACTTGGCGTGGGAGCATTTTATGAAAACCGCCTCCATAGACCTATTGGGCGAGGGCAAGCAGTGGGCGGGCGAAATCTACATAGGCGGCACGCACCCGGCGGCAAACGGCGGCGCGTGGATGATAGCCGTTCTAGGCTTCGCGGGGCTTAGCGTAACTAACGGCAGGCTGACGCTTAATCCAAGGCTGCCAAAGGAGCTCACATCACTGCGCTTTTGCGTAACGCTCAATGGCAAGCGCTATGTCGTCACGGTTACTCACGAATCATGGGAAGCGCGGCCGGAGGAATAGCCTTCGCCGCATGAAACAAGCCAGCGGAACCGGGT
>CAZZNN010000296.1:0-1988 GCA_964655605.1 uncultured Oscillospiraceae bacterium | reverse complement strand
GCGGCCTCAAGGCGTGCGGCCTCAAGGCGTGCGGCCTCAAGGCGTGCGGCCTCCAAGCGCTCCGCTTCTTCTTTCTCTAAGCGCTCGCGCTCAACGCGCTCCGCTTCTTCTTTCTCAATACGCTCACGCTCCAAGCGCTCGGCTTCTTCTTTCTCAATACGCTCGCGCTCTAAACGCTCCGCTTCTTCTCTCTCAATACGCTCACGCTCAACGCGTTCGGCTTCTTCTCTCTCTAAGCGCTCGCGCTCCAAGCGCTCCGCTTCTTCTTTCTCTAAGCGCTCGCGCTCAACGCGCTCCGCTTCTTCTTTCTCAATACGCTCACGCTCCAAGCGCTCCGCTTCTTCTTTCTCTATACGCTCGCGCTCTAAACGCTCCGCTTCTTCTTTCTCAATACGCTCGCGCTCAACGCGCTCCGCTTCTTCTCTTTCTATACGTTCCCGCTCAACGCGCTCGGCTTCTTCTTTTTCTATACGCTCGCGCTCAACGCGTTCCGCTTCAAGGCGGGCATTTTCTGTTTTCTCGCGTTCGAGCTTTTCGGCTTGCTCTTTTTCGAGCTGCTTTGAGAGCTCCTCGGCCTGGATATAGGCTTTGCGCTCCTTTTCGCGGCGCATTTCGTCCTCGCGCGTTTGGTGCTCAAGCGCGCGCCTGTCCTCCTGCTCGTTGAAGGCGCGTTCCTGCGCCTCAAGCTCGGCTTCCTCGCGCGCGGCCTGTATCTCTTGCTCGACCTCCTCGCGCGCGGCTTGCTGCTTCTGCGCTATTTCCTTGCGTTCGGCCTTTGCCGCCGCCGAAAGCTGCGCCATGCGCATCGCCTCGTGCAGCTTAAAGGCCGACCGCTCGCTTTTATCAAGCTGCTCGCGGCCAAGCTTTTCCTGCTCCTCGCACTCGGCCTCCTCAAGCGCCATTTGATTGGCCGCCTCTGCTGTTTCGGGCGCTTGCGCCTCGGTTTCCGTTTCGGCCTCCGCCGCTTCGACTTCGACCGTTTCATCTTCGACCGTTTCAGTCTCGACCGCTGCCGGTTCGGCTTCCGCCACGGGCTTAGCCGGTTCGGTCTCTGCCGCTTCGACTTCGACCGGTTCAGCTTCAACCGTTTCAGTCTCGACCGTCACGGACTTAGCCGTTTCGGCTTCCGCCGCTTCGACATCGACCGCCGCGGCCTCGACCGCTGCGGCGCTGTCCGTGCCTGCCGCGACGTTTTCTATCATTTTGTCGAGCTCAAGCTCGGATATATCCACATCGTCAGCGCGGCGCGCGCGGACGGCGCGGATGGCTGTTGCTTCCTTATTATATTCCCTAGCCGCAATGACGGGCGCGGCGCTCGTGCGCACAGCCGCTTGGGCGGCCACCTGCCTGGCGCTCTCCTTTTCGCGGAGCTTGTCCTCACGGCGGCCGGCCTTTTCCTTTTTGAGCGCTTCCCTGGCGCGCGCCTTATCGTCCTTTTGCGCGGCGACGTTTGCCGCCTGCTTCGCCGCGTCGCCCACGGTCGCCCTTTCGCTTCTGCCGAGCAAAAGGTTCATCGCCACCGACGCAATTATTATCAGTCCGCCGCCGAGTATGCCGGTGAGCTTTAATTCCTCAAACGTTTTGAACGTGTCTATCGATAAATAAATATACAGCCCGAAGCCCACCGCCATAAGCGCGGTGATTATCGAGCATATAAGGTATTTGGGATTTTTCGCGTTCACAATAAGAGACGCCGCCACGCTGAGAATTACTATCGCGCCAACAATAAGCAGCGTTTCCATAAGCGTCCCCCTTCGAGTGAATTTTGAATAATTTGGCTTAAAAAACCAATTTTAGCTATATATAGTTATATATATACATTTATACAAAGACATTATAACAGTAACAGTTTATTTGCGCAATATTCATTTTTTCGACATGATTGAAGAAATGCGACAACATGAGCTAATCGCGAAGCGATTAGCTCTTAAACAAATCGCTTCGCGATTAGTTCTTACGAGAATGCTTCGCATTCTCCATTTTCACCC
>CAZZNN010000295.1:0-1991 GCA_964655605.1 uncultured Oscillospiraceae bacterium | reverse complement strand
GCGGCGCAGAATATAAAGAAAACGTTTATCCTCAGACTGCTCTTTGAGGGTGTTTCATTTGAGGTGAACGATGGCGATAAGATAGGTCTTGTGGGCGTGAACGGCTGCGGCAAGACAACTCTTTTTCGCATTTTAACGGGCAATGAGCCTCTTGACGAGGGCGCGGTTTACAAAAACCGCGAAACGCGCATTGCCACAATGGAGCAGACCATCAAGCAGGAAAGCATTCCGCTTATGGACGCGGTGCTCGATGTTTTCAGCTCGCTTGATAAAGCCGAAAAGGAGCTCGACGAGGTGAACGATAAGCTCCTTAGCGCCACCGGCGCGGAGCTTGATAAGCTGATTAAAAAGCAGCACCAGCTAAGGGAAAGCTATGAGGACGGCGGCGGGCTGACATATAAAAGCCGCACGAGAAGCACGCTTCTTGGCCTTGGCTTCACGGAGGACGAGCTAAAGCAGCCGCTTAGCACTATGTCCGGCGGGCAGCGCAATAAGGCGCAGCTTGCGAGGGTGCTTTTATCAAATGCGAACCTTTTGCTCCTCGACGAGCCTACTAACCATCTCGATATAAAGAGCGTGGCGTGGCTTGAGGGCTTCCTGCGCGATTATAAGGGCGCGTTTATAGTTATTTCGCACGACAGATATTTTCTCGACGTGGTTACAAACCGCACCTTCGAGCTGAAGAACACGAGATTTTTCGTGTCCGAGGGCAATTATTCGCGGCATGTGGAGCTTATGAGCAGCGAGCAGGAAACGCTCCGCCGCAAATATGAGAACACTAAAAAGGAAATTCGCCGCATAGAGGGCATAGTCGAGCAGCAGCGAAGATTCAATCAGGAGCGCAACTATGTGACGGCCGCATCGAAGCTAAAGCAGATAGAGCGATTGAGAAAAACGCTCGTCGCGCCGGAGCAGGACACGAAGCGCATTCATTTTCACTTCGACGCAACAGAGGTGATGGCAACAGAGGTGCTCGTGCTCGACAAGGTGAATAAGACCTTTGACAAGCCCGTGGTCGTGAACGCGTCGGCGCTTATAAAAAATGGCGAAAGGGTGTTTTTAATAGGCGATAACGGCTGCGGCAAGACCACGCTTTTAAAAATGCTCATGAAAAAGCTTGCGCCCGACAGCGGCAGAATAGTTTTCGGCCCGCGCGTGAGGCCGGGCTATTACGAGCAGAATATGACCTCGCTCATCGATGAGAACACGGCGCTTGAGGAGATACACGCATCGTATCCGCGCATGGACTTGACCGAGGTGCGCTCGGCGCTTGCGGCATTCCTTTTTCAGGGAGACGACGTTTTTAAAACGGTCGGCTCGCTTTCAGGCGGCGAGCGCGCGAGGATACAGCTTTTAAAGCTCATGCTCTCAAGCGTGAATATGCTTCTTCTAGACGAGCCGACAAACCATCTCGACATCGCCTCCTGCGAAGCGCTTGAGCGCGCGCTTGAGGATTATGCGGGAACCATGCTCGTAGTGACGCATGACAGATATTTGGTAAACCGCCTTGCCGATAAGGTGCTCGTAATGGATAAGGACGGGTTAAAGGAATATATAGGCGGCTATGACGATTATATCGCTGAGGAAAAGCGGCTAAAGCTCGTTGCGGAGGGAAAGCTCCCAAGCTTAGAGCAGCAGGAAGCGCCAGTTGAGGCGGACGAGCCTGAGCCTGAGCCCATGAATGAATATAAGGCCGAGCGCGAGCACAGAAGCGCTCTGAACCGCGCAAAGGGCGAGCTCGCCCGCGCGGAGGCGCGCATAGCCGAAGCCGAAAAGGAGCTTGCGGCGCTTCGCGAGGAGCTTGCAAAGCCCGCTATAGCTTCCGATTATGTTAAAGCGTCCGAGCTTGCCAAAAAGGTTGAGGATACGGAGGTTAAGCTTGCGGTGCTTTACAGCGCGTGGGAGGAAGCGGAAAACAAGGTATACGACCTTATGTAAAAGGCGGGATTAAATCCAAAAGGTGTTAATTATTCGTGACAAAACGCGCTAAA
>CAZZNN010000294.1:0-2011 GCA_964655605.1 uncultured Oscillospiraceae bacterium | reverse complement strand
TGAGAGCGGCATATATGCAAAGCTTCCCGACGATATGAGCGAAGCGCTCGCCCTTGCGGCGCTCGACGTAGCAGGCGCGCCCGCGCAGGCTCGCAAGCTTCCCAAGACCGGCGACAGCGTGCTCATACTTGGCGCAAACGGCAAGAGCGGCGTGCTTTGCGGCTATGAAGCCATGAAGGCCGTCGGCCCCACCGGCAACGTAGTAGGCGTAGTCCGCAATCCCAAGCAGGTTGACGCGCTTATGGAGCTTGGCGTATACAATAAGGTCATAGTCGCCAGCGCAAAGGAGCCCGTGCAGGTGCTTGAGGAGTCGCTCAAGGCAAATGACGGCAAGGAATACGATATTTCGATATGCTGCGTTAATGTTGAAAGCTGCGAGATGAGCGCTATACTCCCCGTCCGTGACGACGGCATAGTGTATTTCTTCTCCATGGCCACCAGCTTCACCAAGGCCGCGCTTGGCGCGGAGGGCGTAGGCAAGGACGTCACCATGATAGTTGGCAACGGCTACACCAAGGATCACGCAGAGATCACTCTCAACGTGCTTCGCGAGAGCCCCAAGCTTCGCAAGCTGTTTGACGAGAAATACGTTTAATTAGGCAAGCTTAAAGGGCTGTCGCAAAACAGTGGCCGAACTAAGAGTCGACCCTACGTCTTGTATGCAACATACGATACCGTAGGGAACGGTCTTGACCGTTCCGTGAAACTGGGTTTTGCGGCAGCTTTTTTGCTGTGAAAATCACTAGTAAAGGAAAAAATTTAAAGAAGCTAAGTTTGAAAGTAAACTTTCAAACTAGCGGTTTATGGCTTTCGCCATCTTGCAATGGCGATTTTGCTGACGCAAAACCACCCACAATTCCGATGAAAGGAAGCTTTCGCAAACGAAAGCTATGGTATTTAAAAATGAAACAGAGCAGAGAATACGGTTTGTTCAAGGACGTGCCCGCCGAGCAGTGGAACGATTGGAAATGGCAGCTTCAAAATCGTGTTGAAACGCTTGAAGACCTTAAAAAATACATAAAGCTCACCCCTGAGGAGGAGGACGGCGTAAAGCAGTGCCTCGGCACGCTTCGCATGGCGATAACGCCCTATTATCTTTCCCTCATCAATCCAGACGACCCGCACGATCCCGTGAGACGTCAGGCCATACCCACCGCCAAGGAGCTTCATCAGGCGGACGCGGACCTGCTCGATCCTCTCCATGAGGACAGCGATTCTCCCGTTCCGGGACTCACCCATAGGTATCCTGATAGGGTATTGTTCCTTATCACCGATCAGTGCTCAATGTATTGCCGCCATTGCACGCGCCGCCGTTTCGCGGGTCAGCACGACGCTTCCGTCCCCAAGGCGCAGATAGATAAATGCATAGAGTATATAAGAGAGCATGAAGAAGTACGCGACGTGCTGCTTTCCGGCGGCGATTGCCTCATGCAGAGCGATGAAATGCTTGAGTATATCATCAGCACCCTTCGCAAGATAGAGCATGTTGAAATAGTTCGCCTTGGCAGCCGCACTCCCGTGGTTATGCCTCAGCGTATAACGCCCGAGCTTTGCAATATGCTAAAGAAATATCATCCCATTTGGCTCAACACTCACTTCAATCACCCCGCCGAGGTCACTGAGGAAGCCGCAAAGGCCTGCGCAATGCTTGCCGATGCCGGTATCCCCCTTGGCAATCAGACAGTGCTTCTCGCCGGCGTGAACGACTGCGTGCATGTGATGAAAAAGCTCGTGCAGGATCTTGTAAAGATGCGTGTGCGTCCTTACTATATCTATCAGTGCGACCTTTCCATGGGGCTTGAACACTTCCGTACACCCGTTTCAAAGGGCATTGAAATAATCGAAGGTCTCCGCGGCCATACCTCAGGCTACGCCGTACCCACCTTCGTTGTGGACGCGCCGGGCGGCGGCGGCAAGACCCCCGTTATGCCCAATTATGTTATCAGTCAGACTCCCCATAAGGTTATATTGAGAAACTTTGAGGGCGTTATCACCACCTACACAGAGCCCA
>CAZZNN010000293.1:0-2029 GCA_964655605.1 uncultured Oscillospiraceae bacterium | reverse complement strand
CCAATGCCGCAGGCCAGGCGCGTCCCCGCCGCAGCGGCAAACCCGCCCGCAGGCGACGCACCCCGCCCGCGCCAATGCCGCAGGCCAGGCGCGCTCCCGCCGCAGCGGCAAACCCGCCCGCAGGCGACGCACCCCACCCGCGCCAATGCCGCAGGCCAGGCGCGTCCCCGCCGCAGCGGCAAACCCGCCCGCAGGCGCCCCGCCACGCGGCATACAATCCGGCTTTGGCGGCTTCGCCGCCGAAACGGATTAGGCCGCGATAGCAGCGTACACGCTGCTATCGCGACCGCTTCCTCTCAGGCTTTGCCGCCCGTGAGCGAAGCGAGCAGGCAAAGCCTGCAATCTCGCAGAATTGAATCCCATTCAATTCTGCGAAACACAAAGTATGTCCTCCTAGGGATATAGACGCGGGGTTTTCACCTGCCCCGCGCCATTGAGGGACTGCCCCCTCAACCGAAAAAGGCTCGCCAATAACTGCGTTTGGCGAGCCTTTTAGGTTTCAATTATATGTGATATAATCAAAATATGATATTTGCTGTGTGCGACGACAGCGCGGCGGACGCCGCGTATATACTTTCGCTCGTTAAGGCTTGGGCGCAAAAGACTGAAAACGCGGTCGAAGCGGAAATATTTCCGTCAGCCGAAGCGTTTTTGTTCCGCTATGAGGAAAATAAGGCGTTCGACATACTGCTGCTGGATATTGAAATGGGCAGAATGAGCGGCGTGGAGCTTGCCGCGCTGGTTCGCGGCGAAAATAAAGAGGTGCAGATAGTATTTATAACCGGCTATATGGATTATATCCAGCAGGGCTATGACGTTGAGGCGCTGCACTACCTTATAAAGCCCGTCACGGAGGAAAAATTATTTCCGGTGCTCGATAGGGCGGCGCAAAAGCGCGCCGCGTCAGGCAAAGCGCTTATGCTGCTTCTTGGCGCTCAAAGCGTGCGCGTGCCGCTTTATGAGATAAGCTATCTGGAGGTGGAGAAAAACTACGTTACCGTACACGGCAAAAAGGACTATACCGTGAAAATGCCGCTGAGCGCCATAGAGGCGGAGCTTGGCGGCGGCTTTTTCAAAACCGGACGCTCATTTATGGTTAACCTTAGCTTCGTTTCGCGCGTTACAAGAACCGACGTGTATCTGAAAACCGGCGCGAGCGTGCCGCTCTCTCGCGGTCTTTACGATGAAATAAACCGTGCCCTTATAGAAAGATTCTAGGAGAAACGCATGATATTGCTTTCAAAGCTTATAGACAAGCGCATCGCCGCGTATCAGAGCGAGCTTATAAAAACGCACTACGCGGAGGTTGAAAATATGTATATGAATATGCGCGGCTGGCGGCATGATTACCGCAACCATATTCAAACCATGAAGGGCTATGCGGCCAAGGACGATATGGACGCGATAAAGCAATATCTAGACGAGCTTGACCGCGACCTTACAAATGTTGAAACGGTGCTAAAAACCGGCAACAAAATGACCGACGCCATTTTAAACAGCAAAATTTCGCTCGCCCGCGCCAAGGGCGTAACCGTCATGGCAGACGCGCATGTGCCCGTTGCGCTCAAAACGGCCGAGATAGATTTATGCATTATAATAGGCAATCTTTTCGATAACGCCATTGAGGCTTGCGCCGCACTGCCGGAGCGCGAGCGCGTCATACGCGTGTATATGGATATGAAAAACACTCAGCTTTATATGTCCTTCACAAATACCACCGCGCTAAAAAAGCAAAAAAAGCTTGGCGGCCTTTTTGCCACCACCAAGGGCGACGGGCGCGGCTTCGGGCTCGTGCGCATAGACGCCATAGTCGAGCGCTTAGGCGGCTATATAAGCCGCAACAGCGAGGACGGCGCCTTCACCACCGAGATACTCTTGCCGCAATAGCCCATTCGTCCCCAAAGGAATGCATTTCGTCCCCCGAATGCGCTTTTATTTAATAGCTGCCGTATCCTTGTATTGGGGGGGTGATGAGTATGAAAGACTGCGTCTTTCATACCCGTTTGGAGGCTTTATCCGCCAAGAGCTA
>CAZZNN010000292.1:0-2039 GCA_964655605.1 uncultured Oscillospiraceae bacterium | reverse complement strand
GCCATCATCGCGCACGTCGATCACGGCAAGACCACGCTTGTTGATCAAATGCTGCGCCAGAGCGGCATATTTCGCGCGAACGAGCAGCTTACCGAGCGCGTCATGGACTCAGGCGACCTTGAGCGCGAGCGCGGCATAACAATACTATCCAAAAATACCGCCGTAAACTATGGCGAATATCGCATAAACATAGTGGATACGCCGGGGCATGCGGACTTTGGCGGCGAGGTGGAGCGCATACTTCAAATGGTAGACGGCGTTCTGCTTCTCGTTGACGCGTTTGAGGGCTGCATGCCGCAGACGCGCTTCGTATTGCGCAAGGCGCTGGAGCTGAAGAAAACTCCCGTGGTGGTGGTCAACAAGGTCGACCGCGACGGCGCGCGCCCGCACGAGGTTGTGGACGAGACGCTTGAGCTTTTCATGGAGCTTGGCGCGACAGATGAGCAGATAGATTTCCCCGTGGTGTACGCCTCCGCGCGCGACGGCTACGCGTCCTTGGACCCGGACGTTCGCGGCGTGGGTCTTGCGCCGCTCTTTGACACGATAATAAAAGCGATCCCCGCCCCGCCGGACGACGAGGAGGCGCCGCTTCAGATACTTTTCTCCACCATAGATTACGACGATTATCTCGGCCGCATAGGCGTTGGCCGCATGGAGCGCGGGCGCGTGCACGTTGGCGACACCGTGGCGCTTTGCGGCGGTCAGGATAATAATGTGCGCAATGTGCGCCTTTCAAAGCTATTCCGCTTTGAGGGACTCAAGCGAGTTGAGATAGCGGAGGCGGCGGCGGGCGAAATAGTCGCTGTGGCTGGCGTTGCGGGGCTTAGCATAGGCGAGACGGCGTGCGAGGTAGACCATATCGACCCCATGCCCTTCGTCAAGATAGACGAGCCGACCGTGAGCATGATGTTCCTTGTGAACACATCGCCCTTTGCGGGGCGCGAGGGCAAATATGTCACCTCCCGCAACCTGCGCGACAGGCTTTTTAAAGAGGTGGAGACCAATGTGAGCATGCGCGTTGAGGAGACGGGGTCTACTGATATGTTCAAGGTCTCCGGGCGCGGCGAGCTGCATCTATCAATACTCATCGAGACCATGCGCAGGCAGGACTATGAATTCGCCGTGTCGCGTCCGAAGGTAATAATGAAGAAAAACGCCAATGGCGATTTGATGGAGCCCATCGAGGAATTGACCATAGACGTGCCGCAGGAATACTCGGGCGTTGTGATAGAAAAGCTCAGCTCGCGCAAGGCGGAATTTCTCGATATGACGGCGCTCACCGAGAGCGCGACGAGGCTTTTGTTCAAAATCCCGGCGCGCAGCCTCATGGGCTATCGCTCGGAGCTGATGACGGATACGCGCGGCAACGGCGTTATGAGCCACATTTTCCTCGGGTATGAGGAATACAAGGGCGACCTTCCGGAGCGTCCGCGCGGCAGCCTCGTGGTGCACGAGACGGGCGACACCAATTCCTATGGGCTATTCAACACGCAGGAGCGCGGCAGGCTTTTCACAGGCCCCGGCGTGCCAGTGTACGAGGGGCAGATATGCGGCGAGTGCTCGCGCGCGGAGGACATAGTGGTAAACGTGTGCAAGAAGAAGCACGTCACCAATATGCGCGCCTCCGGCAGCGACGAAGCGCTCAGGCTCACCCCGCCCACCGTGCTCTCGCTCGAGCAGTGCCTTGAGTTCATCGCGGACGACGAGCTCGTGGAGCTCACGCCCAAGAGCATAAGAATGCGCAAGATGATACTTTCCAAAGAGCAGCGCATGAAGCGCGCCGCCGCCAATAAGGCGGTCACGCTTGAAGACGTAATTATCGCGGACTAAACGTCCGCTTTGGGAAAAAGCACCCTTTGGGTGCTTTTTCGTGCCTTGGCGGGGCGGCAGGTCAGACGCGGTGCTCGCCTTAGGAAAAAGCACCCTTTGGGTGCTTTTTCGTGCCTTGGCGGGGCGGCGGCATCGCAAACCTTCGAGACATCCCGCTGGTTGCGCACCGCCGCAACGGTGAAATCGCCGTAGGGCGGGGGCTTGCTCCC
>CAZZNN010000291.1:0-2054 GCA_964655605.1 uncultured Oscillospiraceae bacterium | reverse complement strand
AATTTCTCAGCGGCTAGGGAAGAAATTCCGCCGTGCGGAATTTCTCAACGGCTAGGGAAGAAATTGAGCCGTGCGGAATTTCTCAGCGGCTAGGGAAAGGAAAAATCCCAAAGCTTTTCGCAGCCGAAGGCTTCCCCTTGAGGGGTGACGGCGGCCCGCCCGCAGGCGACTTTGAAAGCCTCATCAACTTACCCGCCCGCTATACGGCATATATTCTTTTCATCTGTTCGCCACAAAAATATTCTAATATTGCCAAACTCATTTCGTTGCCACATTGAATAAATATAGTTATAATCAAATAGTAACAAACTGTGGGGCATAATGCTCCAGCAACCAAAAGGGGTAAACGAATTGAACGATATTATTTACACAAGCATTCCCGTAGTCCCGCTAAGAGGTCTTGTCGTGCTTCCGGGCGAGCTGCTGCATTTTGACGCCGGGCGCGATAGAAGCGTCAAGGCGCTAAAGGCGGCTGTAGAGAAGGACGGGCTCGTATTTCTTACATCGCAAAAGGACGTCCGCAAGAATGAGGTAACTCAGGACGATATATTTAAGGTGGGCACGCTCTGCCGCGTCAGGCAGACGCTTATGATGCCCGGCGAAAGCATGCGCGTGCTAGTGCAGGGCATTAGCCGCGCCCGTCTTGACAGGCTTATGGCTGGCGAATACCTGACGGCCGGCATAGTGGAGCTTGGCGAGACCGATGGCGATCCCGTCATGCTTGAGGCGCTCCGCCGCAGGCTTGATAAAGCCTTGCGCGAATACGCGCAGCTTTCAGGCAGGCTTACCGCCGATTCGCTCGAGGCTATAGGCCGCGACGCGGACGCGGGCGCGTATGCCGATTCGGTGGCCAACGCGGCGCTCGCCAAAATGGAGGCGCGTCAGGAGGTAATTGAAACTCTCGATAAGACCGATAGGCTAAGGCTCGTGCTCTCGCTTTTGAACGATGAGCTCGAGATATTGCGCATAGACAGAAAAATATCCGCCGAGGTTAAGAAAAATGTGGATAAGAACCAGCGCGAATATTATCTTCGCGAGCAGTTAAAGGTTATCCACACCGAGCTTGGCGATGACGAGGAGTCCGAGGCCGACGAATTCCGCGCCCGCCTTGAAAAGAAGAAGCTGCCGGACGATGTGCGCGCTTCGCTTACAAAGGAAATCTCCCGGTATGCCTCGCTTCCGTCCGCTTCGCACGAAATGCCCATGATGCGCAATTATATCGAGTGCGTGCTGGACCTTCCGTGGAGCGCGGAGGAGCGCAGCAAGGATAATTTCGACCTTGATAACGCCCGCAAGGTGCTCGACGACGAGCATTACGGGCTTGATAAGGTTAAAGAGCGCATAATAGAGTTTATGGCGGTGTCAAAGCTCACGGGCAGCGCGTCGGGGCAGATAATCTGCTTCGTAGGCCCTCCGGGCGTTGGCAAAACGTCCGTATCGGAGTCCATAGCGCACGCTTTGGGTCGCAAATTCGTGAGAATGAGCCTTGGCGGCGTCAGGGACGAGGCGGAGATACGCGGCCATAGGCGCACCTATATAGGCGCAATGCCGGGGCGCGTAATAGCCGCCATGCGCACGGCGGGCACGATAAATCCCGTAATACTCTTTGATGAAATAGATAAGCTCGCGGGCGACGTTCACGGCGACCCGGCGGCCGCCATGCTCGAGGTGCTCGACAGCGCGCAGAATCACGCGTTTGTGGATCATTTCCTCGATATGCCCTACGATCTTTCAAACGTAATGTTCATCACCACGGCCAACAATAGGGACACTATTCCGCGTCCCCTGCTCGACCGTATGGAGGTGATAGAGGTGCCAAGCTACCTTGAAAATGAAAAGCGGGAGATAGCGCTTCGCCATCTATTGCCCAAACAGATGAAAAAGCACGGTCTAAAAAAGAGCAATCTTGCGATTCAGCAGGACGTAATGTCCGCCATAATACGCGGTTATACACGCGAGGCGGGCGTGCGCGAGCTTGAGCGCACCATAGCCAAGGTCTGCCGCAAGGCCGCCTGCGACATAGGCGACGGCAAGAGCCGCATAAAGCTCACAAA
>CAZZNN010000290.1:0-2079 GCA_964655605.1 uncultured Oscillospiraceae bacterium | reverse complement strand
AATGGTCATACTTATGGCCGCGTGCAGCACTAACGCCCCCGCTGCCACTCCTGCCGCTCCTTCCGCTCCCGCGGGAGAGCCTGCTGCCAGCGGTGATTTCCACGTTGGTATCGTGACCGGCTCCGTCTCCCAGTCTGAAGACGACCGTCGCGGTGCGGAAGCCTTCGCGAAGCAATTCGGTGAAGACAGGGTCACCCTTGCCATCTATCCGGATAACTTCACCGAAGAGCTTGAAACCACCATACAGACCATCGTCAACCTTAGCGATGATCCGCTGATGAAGGCAATAGTTGTTAACCAGGCTGTTCCCGGCACGACCGAAGCCTTCCGTAAAATTAAAGAAAAGCGCCCCGACATTATATGCATAGCCGGTGAGAGCCATGAGGATCTGCCCGAGATAGGCTCGGCGGCCGACCTCGTTTGCAATAACGACTTTGTCGCGCGCGGTTACCTTATCATTCGCACCGCTCATGAGCTTGGCTGCGATACCTTCGTTCACATCTCCTTCCCGAGGCACATGGCTTATGAGACTATGTCCCGCCGCGTTGCCATAATGAGAGCTGCTTGTGAAGAATTTGGCATGGAGTTCGTGCTTGAGACCGCTCCCGACCCGACGAGCGACGTTGGCGTTGCAGGCGCTCAGGCGTACATACTTGAGAAAGTTCCTGAATGGGTTCAGAAATATGGCGTAAACGCTGCTTACTTCTGCACCAACGATGCTCACACCGAGCCGCTGCTCAAGCAGCTTCTCGAGTACGGCGGATTCTTCATCGAGGCCGACCTGCCCAGCCCGCTCATGGGTTATCCCGGAGCGCTCGGCATAGACCTCACCGCCGAAGCCGGCGACTTCCAGAAGATACTCGCCAAGGTTGAAGCGGCCGTATGTGAAAAGGGCGGCGCAGGCAAGTTCGGCACTTGGGCGTATAGCTATGGCTACACCGTGTCCGCAGGTCTTGCACAGCATGCTGTCAACGTTATCAACGGCGAGAGCGAGCTTTGCGACATAGACGACATCGCAAAGGCTTACGGCGTATTCTCCCCCGGCGCGGCATGGAATGGCTCGAGCTATACCAATGCTGAGACCGGCGTTAAGAGCGCCAATACGTTCCTTGTGTATCAGGATACCTACATAATGGGCGAGCCCGGCAAATACATGGGTTCCACCACTATCGAAGTGCCTGAGAAGTATTTCACCATCAAATAAGATACCCTTTTCTTGGGGGGAAGGATTTATCCCTCCCCCCGTTTTTTGTATTAAAAAATGATGGGGCGCGATGGGCGCAAGGCATGCCGTGAGGGGAAAACGCCGACCGTGGTGCGAAAGTGCGGCGAGAGCATGAACAAATCGCTTCGCGATTAGTTCTTACGAGAATGCTTCGCATTCTCCGATGCGTAATTCAAAACGCCAGAGGCGGTTAGTTCTTATGAGAATGCTTCGCATTCTCCGGCAATCCAAAAGCCAGAGGCGATTAGTTCTTGCAATTCAAACCGCCAAAGGCGATTAGTTCTTGCAATCCAAAACGCCAGAGGCGATTAGTTCTTGCAATCCAAAACGCATGGCCGCAGCCCCGTAGGGGACGGCAGCATCGCAAACCTTCGGTTTGCTATTTTATCATCACAAAGAACGCATGGAGCGTTAGCGCCCCTGTGGGGCGTATATTTTGGGAGGGTCAAACGATATGGAAAACGCAGTTGCTCCACTTTTGGAGATGCGAAATATCAAAAAAGACTTCTTTGGCAATCAGGTGCTCACGGACATCAACCTCACCGTTAATGAGGGCGAGGTAGTTGGCCTGGTGGGCGAAAACGGCGCGGGCAAATCCACGCTGATGAAAATACTTTTCGGCATGAACGTGATAAAGGACACCGGCGGCTATGAGGGCGACATACTCATAAACGGCGAAAAGGTTCTCTTCGACACGCCTTTTGACGCTCTCGCAGCAGGCATAGGCATGGTTCATCAGGAATTTTCACTCATTCCCGGCTTCACCGCCACCGAAAATATTCTTCTTAATCGCGAGCCAAAGAAGACGAACATACTTTCACAGGTATTCGGCGACAGGCTTGATACTTTAAATT
>CAZZNN010000289.1:0-2091 GCA_964655605.1 uncultured Oscillospiraceae bacterium | reverse complement strand
AACCGCGGCGGGAGCAAGCCCCCGCCCTACGGGGACGATCTGCCCGGCCGGGTGCGTACACGCGGCGGGGGCAAGCCCCCGCCCTACGGGGGGCTGTCTATCCGGCCGAGTGCGTACACGCGGCGGGGGCTACTCGCTTGGCTGCATACACTCCGGCCAACCCCCGGCAACGCAAGCAGCGAAACGGCCCTAGCCGTTCCGCTGCTTGATACGCTTCCTCGCGTGGTCACCTTATCATACCGATACGTCCATATCCCTGCCAAGCTCGCTTGCCGCGCCTGCGGCCAGCTTTGACAGCTCGGAAAAGAAGCCCGCGAGCCGTCTGAAATCCGCGCCAACCGCCGCGCTCGCCGCACCGTAGCTGCGCCTGCCGCGTCCCATATACGCGCCCTGCGGCGCGACCGCGCGCTCCGATGGGTCAAAGGCATTCACACCCTCGGCCTTCAGCTCCTCAACAAGCTCCCTTATAAGTCCTCTATTGTTCCTCAAAACGGCGCGATATTTATTCTGATAGCGCAGCATCGCCTTATTGTCGCCCTCGCCCATCTCAAGCGTACATGCGCGCACGCTCACGCCTCGCGCCTGCTCCTTTAAAACATGCTTCACAAGCTCGCGTATCTCCGCGTCCGTAAACGGCACGAACGCCGCGCCCGCCTGATATGTGGCAAGCGGCGAATCGTCCTCGCGTACCTTCAAATAATAATGGTTGCGTATGCTGTTGGGCGCACGCCCCGTCGCAAGCGCCATCTCCGCAAAAACCGAGCGCAGCGGCCTGTTTTCGCGCCGAGCCTCGGCCACCTTCTCCTCAAGCAGCGCCTCCTCGCTATCGCTCCAACCGGTTCTCGTCTCAAATTCGCTGTTCATGACTATATCCTTTCTGCGTTTATATCCCGATTATTGCCCGACATTTCAATAATATACCTATTCACACCAAATTCACGTGAGAACACAAAATCATTGCCAAATCGCGCCTTTAGGCATATTATAGGTTAGAGAGATTGTAATCCGGAGGCATTGATGAAAACCATCGTTATGACGGGCGGCGGCAGCGCCGGGCATGTTACGCCCAATCTGGCCCTTATTCCACAGCTTAGAAGCAGCGGCTTTACAATCCACTATATAGGTCAAAAGGACAGTATAGAGGAGAAGCTCATTAAAAATGTGCCGGGCGTTGAGTATCACGCCATATCCGCCGGAAAGCTGCGGCGCTATTTTTCTGTAAAAAATTTATCCGACCCGTTTAAGGTGATAAAGGGAATGTTCCAATCCCGCAGACTCATGCGCGAGATAAAGCCCGACATCGTCTTTTCAAAGGGCGGCTTTGTGAGCGTGCCCGTGGTGGTGGCGGCATATACGCGCCATATCCCCGTGGTCACGCACGAGAGCGATTACACGCCCGGCCTTGCAAACAAGATAAACGCCCGCTTTGCAAGCCGTATATGCGTCACCTTTTCAGATACGCTCACCGCCGTTGGGCGCAAGGGCGTCCACACCGGCACGCCGATTCGTCCGGAGCTGTATTCGGGCGAAAGGGAGCGCGGCCTTAAATTCCTTGGCTTCTCGCCAAATAAACCGCTTTTGCTTTGCATGGGCGGCAGTCTTGGCGCGCACGCGCTGAATCTCGCGCTGCGCGAATCGCTCGACACGCTGCTCTACACATTCAATATCTGCCATATTTGCGGCGAGGGCAAGGTGGACGAGGCGTATTCCCAGCGCACAGGCTACCGTCAATTTGAATATATATCAAAAGAGCTGCCCGACATTTTTGCCGCGGCGGATCTCGTGCTCTCACGCGCCGGAGCCAACAGCGTGTTTGAATTCTTGGCGCTTAGCAAGCCCGCGCTGCTCGTCCCGCTCCCGCTTGCCGCGAGCCGAGGCGACCAGATTTTGAACGCTGGATATTTCGCGCGCAAGGGCTATTCCATGGTTTTGGAGCAGGAACGGCTCACGAGCAGCACTCTTGTTGACGCGGTGACGCGGCTTTATGAGGATAGGCTTTCGTTCATCGCCGTAATGAGCGCCGACCCGCTCGCGGACGGCACCGACGAGATAATCAACGTTATCATGCAGGAATATGAAAAAACGGCCATA
>CAZZNN010000288.1:1095-2097 GCA_964655605.1 uncultured Oscillospiraceae bacterium | reverse complement strand
GCCGTGATCGACGTGCGCGATGATGGCTATATTGCGAAGCTTTGAATTTGAGGTGTTGCCCATTGTAAAGTAATCCTTTGTTTAAATTTTGCCCTTTTTGGGTCAGAAATTGACCGGTCATAAAAGGCAACAGTCAATTATACGGCAGGAGTTTGAATTTTGCAATGGTTTTTTGGGAAATGGGGGGTTTTTTGCGTGGGGGACGGGGAACGTCGAGGCGCGCAAAGGGTTTCCCTCGCGGGGCGTGCTGGAGAGAAAACTATTTAACAATGCCAGACGCGCGAGGAAAATCCGGGTTTTTCTGTGTGAGCCATAGCAGGCGGCTCGCGGCGCCGTCGGGGTGATTGCGCCCGCGCTCCCATGCCTCGACGGTTTTGGGGGAAACGCCCATATAGCTTGCGAACAACCCCTGCGTCATACCGGTGCTAAGGCGGATTTGACGTATCTCCATAGGCTCGAAGCGCGTTATATCCGCTATAGAAAGCCTGCGCGCCGTCGCCTTGCACGCGCCGTTCTCATAAGCGAGCGCTTCGTCAAGTCCGGTTTTTATCATATCGTATAGTTCAGACATAGCTATCACCTCAATTTTAGCAGCTCCACCAGCTTTTTTATCTCGTTCTTTTCTTCTTTTGATAGGCTTTCCTTTATGTTTTTAGAATATGCGGCAAGCAGGTAAAGCTTCTCTTTTATTTCAAAGTCAACATAGATAACCCTTGCGCTGCCGCTTTTTCCGCGATTTTCAAATGCAAACCGCATTTTTCTCACGCCGCCCGTGCCCTGCACCATCGCGCCTGCACGCGGATTCTCAAGCAGTTCGATTTCCAAGCGCCTAAGCTCCGCGTCGCCAAGCCCCAATGCCGCCCACTCTTTTTTAAAAGATGGCAACTCCACAAATTCGCGTGTCAAGCCTATCACCTCATATAAATAATACCCTATTTAATAGGGTATTGTCAACAAAATCTTAAGGCAGCGCTTAGAACTTAGAACGTTCCTTTTTTCTCC
>CAZZNN010000288.1:0-1085 GCA_964655605.1 uncultured Oscillospiraceae bacterium | reverse complement strand
GCCTGTGCGCTAAAAAGCGCGTTTTTTCTCCCACTCCCAAGCGTCGGCTATCATGGCTTCGAGGTCGCTGTAGATGGGGCGCCAGCCGAGCTCGGCTTTGGCTTTTTTGTTGGAGGCGACGAGCGCGGCGGGGTCGCCGCAGCGGCGGCCTTCGAGCCTGTGCGGTATCTGCACGCCGACGGCGTTTTGGCACGCGGCGAGCATTTCAAGCACGGTCACGCCCTCGCCTGAGCCGAGGTTGTAAGCGTCTGACGCGCCGCCCTTTAGAAGGCGCGCCATGCCAAGCCAATGCGCGCTGGCGAGGTCCAGAACGTGAATATAATCCCTAAGGCAGCTTCCGTCGCGCGTGGGGTAATCGGTGCCGTATATCTTCATGGTGGTCTGCGTGCGCGCGGCGCGAAGGAGCAGCGGAATGAGATGCGTTTCGGGCGAATGCGTCTCGCCTATGGACGCGTCGTGCGTGCAGCCGGCGGCGTTGAAATAGCGGAAGGCGCACCATCTAAGGCCGTAGGCGCGCTCGTAGTCCTTGAGCATTTGCTCGCCGACGAGCTTTGTGAAGCCGTAAGGATTTATGGGACGCAGCGGGTGATTCTCGTCTATTGGGGAGTATTCGGGCTCGCCGAACACCGCCGCGGACGAGGAGAACACAAACGCCTTTATGCCGTTTTCAACGGCCGCGTCGAGAAGCGTGCGCATTTGCGCGACGTTGTTTGCGTAATAGCGGCTCGGCCGCGCAACGCTGTCCGCAACGGACGCGAACGCCGCGAAGTGGATTATCGCGTCGAATTTTTCCTCGCGAAAAAGCTTGTCTAAAAGCGGCTTGTCGCCCACGTCGCCCACGACGAGCCTGCCGCATGTGACGGCCTGCTCGTGCCCGTCCGAGAGATTATCCAATATGACGGTGTCCGCCCCCTTGGACGCGAAATACATGTTGGTATGGCTGCCGATATAGCCCGCGCCGCCCGTGATGAGCACTTTCATGCGATCATATCCCTTCTTGTGAAGATTAGTTTTCATATCTATTTTATATGCAAATGAGATGTTTCACAAGACGTTTCACAGTAAATTCACGGTTGGGAGGGGAA
>CAZZNN010000287.1:0-2097 GCA_964655605.1 uncultured Oscillospiraceae bacterium | reverse complement strand
TAGAAATGTGCTCGCGCACAGGAACATAATGAACAAAAAGCGCTTCGGCGCTTTTTATTTATACTCGTGTTTGTCTGTATTTCCCACTGTAACCGATGTTCTTTACCAGTTACATGTTTTTCCAAATCTGAAAAATTCGCGGATTTTATCTATTACCGCTTCACGCGGCGCAAATATGGGAGCAGCCCATATTTGTACGGAACTTACGAACGCTTCGCGTTCGTAAGTTCCGTGTATGCGTCCTTGCCAAAAAATACTCTTGTTGTGTTCAGCCTTTTAAAATAGCCCTCCGGCTCCTCTTTGCCTTTGGCGTAATTAAAGCCCAATTCTTCATATATTTCATAATGCGCCTTTAGCCGTGCGCAAAAATCCTCGTAGCTTGCGCGCTCGGAGCCATTCCACATCAGCTCGCTCGCGGCGGCCAGACGGGGGAGCAGGTTGAAGAAAATTTTCGCTTCGTCCTCTATCCATTCAGTCCACAAGCAGCACTCTATGCCGATTATCCCCTCGCGCGCCTTCGCGCTAAGCCCCTTTGGCAGCGCGTAGGAATACGTCTTTTTTAGCGGCGTCATGGAATACGGATAGTCGAAATACAGATGCTCAAACCCATTGAATATCGCCTTGCCGCCATTGTCAAGCAGCCTTATCGTGCGCGCGGAGCCTTCGACCGTTTTCGGCGTCCACCGCTGGCATATCACGTCAGTGCCCATATTCTCGCAATAACCGTCGTTCCAAACTATGGGCTCCTTGCCTAAAGCGCGCACATGCTCCGCAACGCGCGCCATCATGTGCGCTTGCAGCTCGCGTTCGCTCCTAAGCCCCTTTTCACGCTTGAGCGCCTGGCACGCGGGGCATTTTTTCCATTCGTCCTTTTTGGCCTCGTCCCCGCCGATGTGAAAATAATTTGCAGGAAAAAGCTCCGCTACCTCGTCTATAATGTTGAAAAGCACCTCATAAACCTCGTCCTTGGCGGAGCAGAGTATGTGCGCGGAAAACTCCTTAAAGCCGTATTCCGTGGCCACCTCGCTCTCGCGGGGGAAGCACGCAAGCTCCGGAAACGCCGCGACTATCGCTGCGGAGTGGCCGGGCGCTTCTATCTCGGGCACAATTTCAATCCCGCGCGCAAGAGCGTATGCAACAAGCTCGCGCGCCTCCGATTTGGTGAGATACCCGCCATGGGGCTTTTTATCCTGCTTTTCGCCCTCGCCGCGCTTTATGGCGCTGCTCTTTCTAAATGAGCCGACGGCGTTTAGCTGAGGATACCGCTCAGATTCTATCCTAAAGCCCTGATCGTCGCTAAGATGCAGGTGCAGCACGCTGAAGCGATACAGCCACAGGAGATCTATCACCTTTTTTATCGTGTCAACGCCGAAGAAATGGCGGCAAATATCAAAATTGAGCGCCCGCCACTTAAAGCTCGGCTCATCCTCAAGCGTGCAATGCCTAAGCCCCGCGCGCGAGTCCTCGCGCCAAAGCTGCCACGCCGCCGCGAAGCCGCGCGCAACGCCCTTGCCGGTTTTTGCGTATAGCCTAACGCCGCTCTCGTCGCACACGAGACGGTAAGCCTCGCTCGCAAGCGCGTCGTCGAGCAGAACATGCACGTCCGCAAACGCCTCGCCGCTCGTGAGCGGCAGCCCGAAAAGCTCCGCGCCCGCCCGCGCCTGCGGCAAAAAATCGGCGTGCGAGTATACGGCGCTCTTATCGGTGAATGCATATTTTTTATCGGCGTCGGCCGACATTGATTTTAATGCGGGAATAAGCATACTATCCCTCCGAAAAATTTGTTCTTTTGTATAATAATACATTCATATATGCTTGAGCACAACTTGTTTCTGATATATAATAAATGTGAAATAATTATGAAGACGCGTCGCCTGTTGTAAACGGAGAGAGCAAGCCCCTGCGCCTGCGGCGGGAGCAAGCCCCTACGCCTGCGGCGGGAGCAAGCCCCCGCCCTACGGAGAGGGAGCAAGCCCCTACGCCTGCGGAGAGAGCAAGCCCCTGCGCCTGCGGCGGGAGCAAGCCCCTGCCCTACGGAGAGGGAGCAAGCCCCTGCGCCTGCGGCGGGAGCAAGCCCCTACGCCTGCGGCGGGAGCA
>CAZZNN010000286.1:0-2135 GCA_964655605.1 uncultured Oscillospiraceae bacterium | reverse complement strand
CGCTATGTAACGGGGCCCGCGGGCTATTTGGTCACGAGCGTTGCGCACATAAAACGCACTCATAAAACATTTATAGGCGTTGACGCGTGCGCGGCGAACCTCATGCGTCCGGCTATGTACGGCGCATACCATCACATCACCGTGAGCGGCAAGGAATCAGCTCCGCTCACCGAGGTTTACGATGTTTCCGGCTCGCTGTGCGAAAATAATGATAAATTTGCCGTAGACAGGCCGCTGCCGGTTATAGAGCGCGGCGACAGGCTCATTATCCACGATACCGGCGCGCACGGCTTCTCGATGGGCTATAACTATAATGGCAAGCTAAAGAGCGCGGAGCTTCTTTTAAAGGAGGACGGCTCGGTTGAGCTTATACGCCGCGCCGAAACGCCGCGCGACTATTTTGCCACGCTCGACATACTTTCCATGAAAGGACTCGATAATGATTAACGTCAACTATACCTCGCAATTCCCGCGTATGCGCTTTATGCTGGGTGAAACGCCAATGTATCTGCTTGCGAACCTTTCGGGCGAGCTTGAGCGCGATATATATATAAAGCGCGACGATATGACGGGCGTTGCTCTTGGCGGCAACAAGGTGCGCAAGCTTGAGTTTTTGATGGCGGACGCAGTTAAAAAAGGCGCGGACACCGTTGTAACGGCGGGCGGCGCGCAGTCAAACCATGCCATGCTCACGGCGGCCTGCGCGCGCATAGCCGGGCTTGAGCCTGTTTTAATGCTCAAAAAGCGCGGCGTAACCGAGCTGAAGGGCAATCAAAAGCTCAACAGGCTCATGGGCGCGGACGTTCGCTTTATCGATACCGACAGCTACGATGATGTTTACGCCGCCATGGACGAATATTGCCTCGAGGCTGCGAAAAATGGCCATAAGGCATATAATATCCCCGTCGGCGGCAGCGTGCCGCTGGGCACCTTGGGCTATCTTGAATGCGCCAGAGAGCTTTATACGCAGGCGGATAAGCTGGGCATAAAATTCGATAGAGTGGTCGCCACGGCGGGCAGCGGCGGCACATTGGCGGGACTTTTGCTAGGCACGCTTTTATATTCGCCGGATACGCATGTAAACGGCGTTGCGGTGTGCCCCGACCCGTTTGAAAATATCGTTTCCGAGCTTGTGAACGACACCGCCGACCTTATCGGCGCGCCGATACATATATCGGCCGAGAATGTTGATATTCTTTATTGGTATGGCGATGGCTATGCTATCCCGTCCGCCGAGGGCAATGCGGCCATAGAGAAAATGGCGCGCAGCGAGGGCGTTTTCCTCGACCCCGTGTATACGGGCAAAACCATGGCGGGACTTATAGAGCTTATAAAGCGCGACGTTATAAAGAAGGGCGAGAAGGTGCTTTTCCTTCACTCCGGCGGCGCAGGCTCGATATTCGCTTTCTAAGCGAACTCGCTTTCTAAGCGAACTCGCTTTCTAAGCGAACTCGCTTTCTGAGCGAACCCGCTTTGTCAAAATCGGGGTTTACATGTAAAGAAATGTATGCTAAAATCAAACAACTATAAATAGGCGGGAGGGTCAAGGCCCTCCCCTACGTTGTTTAAGGGCAAATGTAGGGGCGAGGTCAAGGCTCGGCCGCCAAAAATTCAATGAAAGGAAACGAAAATTATGATTAACGCGTACGATCTGTTGGAAGCGCGCGGAGTGCTAAAGCAGTGCTCGCATCCCGAAGAACTAAGAGAGTTGCTCTCCAAGGAGAAGGTTGCGTTCTATATAGGCTTCGACCCTACGGCGGATAGCCTTCATATCGGCCATTATGTATCGCTGATGACTATGGCGCGCATGCAGCGCTGCGGGCATAAGCCAATAGTGCTTCTTGGCAATGGCACCGCCTTTATAGGCGACCCTTCGGGCAAGAGCGATATGCGAAGAATGATGGATAAGGACGAGCTCGACGCAAACGCCGCCAATTTTAAGAGCCAAATGGCGAGAGTGCTGGATTTTGAGGGCGAGAACGCGGCGATATTCGTGCATAACGGCGATTGGCTGCGCGAGCTGAATTTCCTTAACTTTATGCGTGATATAGGCTCGCTTTTCTCGGTGAACAGAATGCTTACAGCCGAGTGCTACAAGCAGCGCATGGAGCGCGGTCTTACCTTCTTTGAGATGG
>CAZZNN010000285.1:0-2140 GCA_964655605.1 uncultured Oscillospiraceae bacterium | reverse complement strand
GACAACGTTACCGGAAACGTTACCGGTCAATATATGTAAATTATATGCACGCACCATATATTTGTCAATAGCTTTCCGGCGATTTTGGAGGGGGAGGAGGCGAAAGTTGAAAATCTTATGTATTGTCAGTTTTTTAATATTATGTTAATATTATTTTGAGTTATTGTATACAATTTGTGCTATTTGAGAGGTTTTTATGAAACGGATTATTACGTTTGCATTAGCTCTAATATTGCTTTTGCTGCCGGGAGTTGAAATGCGCGCGGGCGCACAGGCGACTTCGCTTGGCGATGTGACTGCTACAAACGCATCGCCGAGCGATGCTTCGCATAGCGATGCTTCGTATAGCGATGTTAGCCTCACCGACGCCACGCCTGGCGATGCTGCCGAGATAGCGTCTCCAACTCAGCTCGCGCCCGTGGCGACATCGAGCGAGGCGAATAGTGATGTGCCGGAATATGGCCGCGGCAGCTTACCCGTGAACTATACTCCGCCGGAATACTATCCCGCTATCGCGCTGAATGAGGCTTTGCCATCGCGTTATGACGCCCGAACATTGGGGTATCTTTCACCTATAAGAAATCAAGACCCGTATGGAACATGTTGGACGTTTTCGATGAGCGGCACTGCCGAGGCAAACATTCTCAAAAAATATGGAACTCCAACCGAATTAAATATCAGCGAGCTTCAAATATCATATTTAACCAATAATGGAGCAAAAAAGAGCGACGGCACATATAACGATCCGCTTAACCTTTTTGGCGGCGACCGGAATAAACTAGTTGGCACACATAGAATAATAGATGGCGGCAACGTGCTGTTTTGTGTCAACACCGTCGCTTCGTGGATGGGCATAGCGCAGGAGGACGATACTATTTCGTATACCACAGCGAACGCTGAAAACATAATGTCTAATGGCCTTGATTATGCCTACGCGTTTGAAAAAGACACCTATCATCTTACTGACGCAAGAATTACTACTATAGCTAACATGAGCGGTGTGAAGTCGCTCGTTATGCAGTATGGCGCGGCTTCGCTTGATTACCCGTGCGGTAATTATGGTTCTCATCAGGTTACTGCCGAGGGTGAATATTATGGCCATCACACTTATTATCAGCCTGTTATAGACAGCTCCTGCGGCGGACATGCGGTGTGCATAGTGGGCTGGGACGATAATTATCCCAAGGAAAATTTTAATTATAGTGTTTCGAATCAGCGGAGCACTCCGGTTAATAACGGTGCATGGTTGATTAGAAATAGCTGGGGCACATCTTCTAATGATGACGGGTACTTTTGGATGTCTTATGAGAACACGTTCCAAAGTCATGGGGACGTTATAGCGTGGGACTATGAGTTTTCTGATAATTATGACAGGTGCTATCAATACGATGGCTCATCGTCGATAAATCAAGCTGAATGTGCAAGCCAGGGCACGCCGCTTATGATGGCAAATGTTTTTACCGCAACTAACGCAGAGCAGCTTTGCGCAGTATCATTTCAGCTATTCCAGTCAGCTGGCGTTGAGTATGAAATAAGCGTTTATACTGGCGTAGAGGGCGCAGACCCACTAAGCGGCAAGCTTGAGGCGCAGAAAAGTGGTCTTACCTCCTATGCGGGCTATTACACTGTTAAACTCGACGCGCCTGTTGCACTGTCGGCAAATCAAAAATTTGCAGTGGTGATAAAGTTTGTGTCACAGAGTGGACAATTAGCGGTGTCTGTTGACGGTTCGGAGACCGATAGCGCAAATTGGTTGGCGTTTTATGCGCATGCGTCCGCCGGACAAAGCTATATGAAAGCGGGAAACGCTGCTTCATGGACAGACATAAGCGCTAATGGCAAGAACGCACGCATAAAAGCCTTTACCCGCGACTCTACGGATTTTACTCGCGGGGACGTGAATAACGATAAAAAGGTTGACCTTGTGGACGCTATATTGATATGTAAGCATATAAGTAACTCCCCCGCACTGACTGGCGCCGCGCTGCTCGCCGCCGACGTTAATCGCGACGGCGCGGTGAATTTCATGGACGTGCTTGCGATAAGCGAGTACATAGCAGCCAAACGCACCCTATAATTCCCCCCTAAGGCTTCCCCGCATAAAGCCAACGCGAAGCGATGGCGATGTTGAGGGGAAGCT
>CAZZNN010000284.1:323-2143 GCA_964655605.1 uncultured Oscillospiraceae bacterium | reverse complement strand
GCGGTTTGCACAAGGCTTATCGCGTCCTGCGAGTTCTTCGACGCCATTGTGAGGCCACGAATCTGCGAACGCATCTTCTCGGATATGGCAAGGCCGGCGGCATCGTCGCCCGCGCGGTTTATGCGATAGCCCGAAGACAGCTTCTCCGCTGATTTTGATACGGCTGCATTATTATTCGTGTACATGCGGTGAGTGTTCATCGCCATTATATTGTTTTGTATCCTCATGACAGTCCTCCAGATTCCATTCCTATAATTGCAGAATTTCCAACTATTACTCTTTACGTCATATTATCCCGCAAGTTAAGAGGAATTTCAATATTTTTTGGGTTTTGGTGAAAAAATTAGGGGGCAAGGGGGGCTATGCAAAAAACAGGGCGGGGAAGCTTGCTCCCCGCCCTGCGGCCATGCTGTTCAATTCTCCGCGAAAACCTTTACAATGGCCTTTACCGCCCTATCCATCTGCTCGTGGGTGTGGGTGGCGGTATAGCTCGTGCGCAGCAGGCACTGACCCTCCGGCGTGGCTGGCGGCAGCACGGGGTTTACATAAACGCCATTTTCAAGCAGGCGCTTGGCGATAACGAGCGTGCGGTGCGCGTCATAGGTGTAAATGGGGATTATAGCGGTAGTGCCCTCGATTATGGGAATGTTGTTTTCATGCAGCTTTTTTCGCATGTAGTCCGCTACGGAAATAAGGTTTTTCACGCGCTGAGGCTCGCGCATCATTATGCGAAGCGCCTCAAGCGCGGCGGCGGCATTGGCCGGGGGAATTGACGCGCTGAATATGAACGGGCGCGAATGGTGGCGCGCGTAATACACCACCTCCTCGCTCGCGGCCATGCAGCCGCCAAGCGAAGCGAGCGATTTTGAAAATGTGGTCATGATAATATCAACTTCGTTTTCAAGATGATAATACGCCGCCGTGCCGCGGCCGTTTTCGCCTATCATGCCAACGCCGTGCGCATCGTCCACCATCAATCGAGCGCCGTATTTTTTCTTGAGGCGCACAAGCTCGGGAAGATTGGCAATGTCGCCGGACATGGAAAATACGCCGTCGGTCACGATGAGCTTTGAAACATCGTCGCCCGCGCGGGAGAGCCTGTCCTCCAAATCCTGCATATTGTTATGCTCGAATTTGGATACCTTGCCGCAATACGAAAGCTTTATCGCGTCCACTATGGAGGCGTGATTCTCGCTGTCGGTAAATATTACGGTGTGACGGTCGCACAGGGAGCTTATTATGCCAAGATTGGTCTGGAAGCCGGTTGAGAAGGTCATTGCGGCGTCCTTGCTGAAAAATTCCGCCAGCTCCTTTTCAAGCGTTTGGTGAAGCACGAGCGTGCCGTTTAAAAAACGCGAGCCGGAGCAGCCGGTGCCGTATTTGTCGAGCGCGGCCTTTGCCGCCTCGATGGTGCGGCGGTCGTTGGTGAGCCCCATGTAGTTGTTGGAACCGAGCATAATGGTTTTTTGGCCGTTGATGGTGACCTCGGTGTCCTGCGCCGTTTCAAGCGCATTAAAATAAGGATAGAGCCCCTCCGCCATGAGGTCTTTTGGGAGTGTGTAGCTTTTGTAGGATTCAAATAGATCCACGATAAATGCCTCCAATAATAAAGAATGGGGTATATAACTTTGTTATTATACTATATGAAGGGTGGATAATGCAAAAATTTTTGTGTTTATGGGGGGCAGGGTCGCGGAGGCGAGTAAGCGCGGGGGCGTTGACGAGTGCGAATGCGCGGTGAATGCGAGGGTGGGGCGGCGGGTTCAGGGGAACCCGCCCTACGGGGGGCGGACACGCAAAAAACGGGTGCGGGTGGGGCG
>CAZZNN010000284.1:0-313 GCA_964655605.1 uncultured Oscillospiraceae bacterium | reverse complement strand
CCTTCACGAAGCGGTCCATCGGGATCTTGGATCGCATCCAGCCGATCTGTTCGGGCGTCATCTGCCGGAACAGGTCCGTCTCGGCCGCGGCGGGAGTTATGCAGTTGGCGAGCACGCCGGTCTTATCGTTGAAGTCCTCGATAAGCTTATCAATGTCGTTTGCCTGAGCGTGTATGTCCGTCCAATAATTCTCGTCGTACCACTGGGCGTTTATCTCGTCGTAGGTCTTGCCCTGCTGCTCTACCCAGGTGTAATACTTGAGGTTGTGTACGCGTTTCCTGTCCTGATAGCTCAATTCGAGCATATTGTCCGT
>CAZZNN010000283.1:0-2145 GCA_964655605.1 uncultured Oscillospiraceae bacterium | reverse complement strand
GCACCAACAAGCGAACAACCAACAGCAGGTAAAAAAACATGCTTACATTAACTAAAAAAGCTTCATACGATGCGGTAACTATTGGGCGTGCACCAACAAGCGAATAAATAACGATAGGTAATAAAACATGCTTACATTAGCAAACAAAACTTCATACGATGCGGTAACTATTGGTGCTGGTCACGCCGGCTGCGAGGCCGCGCTCGCCCTCGCGCGCATGGGGCAAAAGACCCTCCTGGTCACCCTCACCATCGACAGCGTGGCCGCCATGCCCTGCAATCCCGCCATCGGCGGCACCAGCAAGGGCCATCTCGTGCGCGAGATCGACGCGCTCGGCGGGCAAATGGCGCTTCTGACCGATCAGGAATATATCCAGATACGCATGCTCAACACCTCAAAAGGCCCCGCCGTCCACTCCCTGCGCGCTCAGATGGACAAGCGCCGCTATCATGAGGCGATGTTACGGGTTATCGAAAAGGAAGAAAATTTACACATAATTGAGGGCGAATGCGCCCGTATTTTGACGGAGAGCGGCCGCGTCACGGGCGTCATGCTCGAGGGCGGCTACGAGATAGACTGCCGCGCCGTGGTTTTAGCCACGGGCGTATATCTCAAAAGCAAGATATTCACGGGCGAATACGTCCGTAATTGCGGGCCTATGGGGCTTCGCCGCGCGGAGACTCTCTCGGACTCCCTTACGGACCTCGGCTTTGCGCTGCGCCGCTTCAAAACCGGCACGCCCCCCCGCGTCGCGGGCGACAGCATAGACTATGACGAGATGGACGCGCAGCATGGCGACGTGCCGACCCCGCGTTTCTCGTTTCTGACAGACGAAAATAATAAACAGCAGGTGGACTGCTATTTAACATATACGAACCTTGAAACGCATAAGCTAATTCTCGATAACATCAATAGAAGCAGCATGTATTCGGGGCTTATCCACGCCACGGGTACGCGCTATTGCCCGTCGATAGAGGATAAGCTCCAGCGCTTCAAGGATAAGGAAAGGCACGGCATATTTATCGAGCCGGAAGGACTTTTCACAAATGAAAAATATGTGCAGGGTATGTCGACCTCGCTCCCGTTCGACGTGCAGATAGCCATGCTTCGCACGATGAAGGGGCTTACGCGCAGCTTCATAACGCGCCCAGGCTACGCCATCGAGTACGACTGCCTCGACCCGCTCACGCTCGCGCCGACGCTCGGCGTCAAGGCGATCGAGGGGCTTTTTGCGGCGGGTCAGCTCTGCGGCAGCTCGGGATACGAGGAGGCCGCCGCGCAGGGGCTGCTCGCGGGCATAAACGCGGGACTTTTCCTCAAAAACGAGGAGCCGTTCGTGATAAAAAGGAGCGAGGGCTACATAGGCGTTTTGGCCGACGACCTCACCGCAAAGGGTACGAACGAGCCATATCGCATGATGACGTCGCGCGCGGAATATCGCCTGCTTTTGCGTCAGGATAACGCGGATATGCGCCTGAGCGGCATGGCCGAGCGCACGGGGCTCGTGAGCGCGGAGCGGAAGCGTCGCCTAGAAAATAAATTACAGCAAATCGAGCGCGCGCTCAAGACCGGCGACCTCGACGGCATAGAAGCTGAGGCGCGAGAGCAGGTGGAAATAATGCGCCATTACGACGGTTATATAAAGAAGCAGGAGGCGCTCGTGGAGCGTGCGCGGGCGAAGGAGGATATGGAGCTGCCGGGCGACATGTATTATTTCGCCATAAAGGGGCTGAGGATCGAGGCGCGGCAGAAGCTGAGCGCGGTGCGCCCCGCGACGCTCGGGCAGGCTAGCCGCATAAGCGGCGTCTCCCCCGCCGACGTGGCCGTTCTGATGGTGGCGCTGCGCCGGTAGCGGGAGGGGGGCGCACCGCGGCACGCAATGCAAAACGCGTGAGCGCCTACCCGCAGGGCGGGGGCAACATCGCCAACGCAGAGCGTTGGCTTTAGACGTACCGCGTGAGGATGCAAAACTGGCGGCGCGAAAAGGCGACACCTCATCAGTCACCTAACGGTGACAGCTTCCCCTCAAGGGGAAGCCTACTTCCCATAGAGGCTGACGCGAACCCCCGGCGGGAGCAAGCCCCCGCCCTACATCGCCAACGCAGAGCGTTGGCTTTACGAGAACGCTTCGCGTTCTCCCAACAT
>CAZZNN010000282.1:563-2148 GCA_964655605.1 uncultured Oscillospiraceae bacterium | reverse complement strand
AGCGGAGTGTTCTTTGCGTTGCCGACGCAAGCCACATCTGACGGGATATTTCCAAGACTGCTCAGCTATCTGCGTTCTCTTGACGGCGGCGCCCATTCTATAGAGCTGGTGCATGGGAAAGCGCAGTTCAACGATGATTTCAGGCTGCTCGAGCATACGGACGGCGGCAATGGTATTGCACAGGACGATGAAGCCGGAGCCGTGGTATTCAGTTGGTTTAATGGCAGAAAGAAAGCTTTGCTTGCTGATTTTGTGGTGGGCACAATCGACCAGCTTTTATTGCTTGCTCTCAAGCAAAAGCATGTGATGCTGCGCCATATAGCGTTGAGCAATAAAGTTGTGGTGATAGATGAGTGCCACGCGTTTGACGTATATATGAACGTATACCTTAAACGCGCATTGAATTGGCTTGGAAGATATAAAGTACCTGTCATAATGCTTTCGGCAACGCTTCCAAACGCAAAGCGCAATGAGCTTATTGGAGCATATCTTGGTAAAGAGCAGCAAAAACTGGAATGTGAAATGACGCCTGGTTCAGCTACTGACGCATACCCTGTTATAACCTATTCAGATGGAGATAAAATTTACTCAAAAGCCGTCAAATCATCGCAAAAGCAAGTGAGCGTCGCGCTCAAACGTATAGCCGACGAAGATATTATCGGCATATTGGACGAGCTGCTTTCAAACGGAGGGTGCGCGGGGATAATCGTGAATACAGTCGCGCGCGCACAGGCGCTGATGAAAGTGTTGAGTGAGCATTTCGGCGGCGACGTTATGTTCCTTATTCATTCTCGCTTCGTTTCGTCAGACAGATTGTCAAAAGAACGTTGCTTGCGCGGCGAGCTTGGCAAGCCGGGTAATGGCGTTAGGCGACCCTATAAAAGAATTGTAATTGGCACTCAGGTCATTGAACAGTCGCTTGATTTAGACTTTGACGTCATGATTACGGATTTATGCCCTGTGGATTTGCTGCTTCAAAGGATAGGAAGGCTGCACAGACATAACAGAACACGCCCGAAACGGCTGTGCGAGCCGTGCTGCTATGTGCTCGGAGCGCTGAGCGATTCTTTTGAGCGAGGCTCGGTGGCAGTATACGGCGAATATATTCTTATGCGAACGAGAGCGTTGCTGCCTGAGAAAATAACGCTGCCGGATAATGTGTCGCAGCTCGTTCAAACAGTATATGACGGCGAGCGCGATACGTTACCGCTGGTGCCTAATGGATATGATTCAGCAGAAGAAGAATGGAAAATGCAAAAAGCCATAAACGAGAAGAAGGCAAAAACATTTCGTATTGCGATGCCGAGCATGGATGCTCAGAACACTTTGGAGGGATTTTTAGATGTGCCCACGGACGGCATATATGGCGCATCAGACGCGGCAGGCGAGGCCGCAGTGCGCGATGCTGCTGATTCGATAGAAGTAGTTGCGGTTATGCGTAATGCTGATAATAAACTATGCTGTCTTTCCGGTGAACATGTGCTGCCGGAAAGCATGCCCGATAACGCAACGGCAAGGCTAATAGCGAGGGAGTGCCTTCGCCTTCCGCCTTCGCTTTGCAAACCCTATAAGATCGAGCAAACCA
>CAZZNN010000282.1:0-553 GCA_964655605.1 uncultured Oscillospiraceae bacterium | reverse complement strand
CTCGAGGCGCGCACGCTTGAAGAAACACCGCATTGGCTGCGCTCACCGTGGCTGAATGGCTGCTTGGTGCTTGTGTTTGATAAAAACACAGAGACCCGCCTGTTGGGTTACAGGTTGAAATACAGTGAAGCTTATGGGCTTATATGTGAAAAGGAGGAGAATATGGATGGGTGAAAGAGAGTACAATCTGCTTGACGAGCCATGGCTGATAGTCCTTGGAAATGATGGCGCGACCTATAAAGCGTCTATTCTGGAGGTTTTAGAAAGAGCGGCCGAATTCAACGGGCTTGCAGGCGAGATGCCCACGCAGAACGCGGCGGTGCTAAGAGTGTTGTTGGCGATCCTGCACACAGTTGTATCTCGGTATGATGAAAATGGAGTCAAAGCAAATATTGGAACTGCGACCGAGGCAATCCGCCGATGGAAGGCAATATGGAATCAAAGACGATTCCCGGCAGAGGCTGTGAACAGGTATCTTGAGCAGTATCACGACAGATTCTATCTTATCGATCCTGACAGGCCGTTTTATCAAGTGCCTGATATTGAGTATGGA
>CAZZNN010000281.1:0-2164 GCA_964655605.1 uncultured Oscillospiraceae bacterium | reverse complement strand
GGGCGGGCTTTTCGTGTGGTGCGAGGTGCTTGAGAAGGCGTCGCGCCGCGATATGCTCGATACGCTCGCGTATTGCACCAAGGAGAAGAAGGTGGCCTACGTCCCCGGCCAGCATTTCTTTGTTGACCCCAAGGGGCATGAGAACACCTTCCGCCTCAATTTCACCGGCGCGAGGTTCGAGGATATAGAGGTTGGAATGAAGAAGCTCGCGGAAGCGATAAGATAGATTCTAATGCAGGGCGGGGGTTTTCCCCCGCCCTGCGTATATGCACCGCCGCTGCGGCGGAATTTTCCCCCGTCGCGCGGGCGGCGGGGGCAAGCCCTCGCCCTACGCGCACCCCTCATGACCCCGCCGGGGCAATAAAAGGCGCACCCCGCCGGGCAATAAGAAGCCCCATCACAATTTCGCTGCGGCGGAAAATGATGCGCTCGCACGATGAAACAAGCGCTTGCCCGCGCAAACAAAACGAGACCAATTCGGTCTCGTTCTGTTTGCGCAATGCTATCTATCATCAACTGCCATGACGCCGGCTTCAGCCGACTTCATTGACTATGCCCACAAACAGCGGCACGCCTTCATTCTCGATAACGAATATGAACGGGCGGTCGAGTATCATGTCGGCCTTGTCGGTGGGGAGCGCCGAGCCGCAGGCCATCATATCGGTGTACGCGGCGGCTTCGATGCCGTTTTCGTCTATGGCGACGCGGCTGCCCTGGCTCACGCGGCTTATGAACAGATCCGCGTCCGTGAGTGCGGAGAAATCAGCGCTGCCGTCAAAGGCGCAATCAAAGCCCATCTGCTTTACGGCGTTGGTAAGGTCAAAAGTGGTGTCGAACTTAAATTTGGGTATCTTCCACACCACCTCGCCAAAGCCGCTCTCATCATAGCCGAAGTTGACGGCCTTATCGAGCTTGGCGCTGTCATTTAAAATATCCATTGGCGAAACGCCCTCGTCCGGCAGAATGAAGCGCATGAAGCCGTCTTTTAGCGAAAGCGAGGCGGTGGTGTAGCCCTCGCCGCGATAGAACGAGCCCTGACGCGTGGCGTTCATGAAATCGCAGGTCTGAGCGGCGCCCGAGAGGCTCGTGAATGTGTCGGGCTTGGTGAATTCGGCGCTGAAGCAATCCATCCACTCGCTCTTGAAATAGACGGTGTTTATGAGCATCATGATGAGCGGCGGGTCTTTTGGCGCGTCAAAGGCGTCCGGCGAGGGATTGAGGAAGCCGTCCGTGCGCTCGCTTATCCACTGCGCGACGGCGTTTTTATAGCCGTCGGAGGCGAAATCCGTCACAATGCTCTCGGCATAATAGCTCTTTGCAAGCTCGTCGAGCTTGGTCTTGTTAAAGGCGAGGTCGCGGCTGAGCCAGAGCGAATTGTATATGGCGCACTTGGAATATTCATTGTCGCAGTTAAGGCTTTCATATAGCTTCGCCGCCTCGACGGCGCTCGTGTACGCCGCGCCCTCGCCAACGCCAAGCGCGCTGAAAAGCTCGTCGCGTGAAGCGCCGGTGGCGCTGTCCGCAAGCATGGCCAATACGAAATAGAGGCTCATGGGCGAGGTCATGGCGCTTTTTTGCGGGTCGGCAGCGCTTTTGAGCGCCTTTACGGCGGCGCTGAAGGCGAATGCGCGCACGTCATCAAGATAGGCGCTGTCTATGGGCGCGCGCGGTGAGGCGTTGTCATAGCTTTCGGCCGCCGGATATTCCGGGCGCGAGAGCACCATGTTCTCAGCAAAGCCCTTGGGACTCGTGGAGTTCTCGGGCTCCGCGATGAATGCGGGCGGGTCGGTGGGATCGGGCAGGGGCATGTCCGGCACGGGATCGGTGTGCGGGACGGACGAGATTTGGCAGCCCGCGCAGACCGCGGCGAAAATGAGAGCGAGGAATATAGATAAAATTCGTTTCATGGTGTGCCTCAATTTGGAATAATTCGGTATTTACATATATAACGGATACGCCGATGGTTTGGTTGCATCGGCAAATCGCGAAGCGATTAGCCTTTACATAACCAACGCGGAGCGTTGGTATTACGAGAACGCTTCGCGTTCTCCGTTTTCACCTGACATCGGCGTAAGCCCCGGCGGGAGCAAGCCCCCGCCCTACACATCGGCAAATCGCTTCGCGATTAGCCTTTAGCAAATCGCTTCGCGATTAGTTCTTACGA
>CAZZNN010000280.1:0-2170 GCA_964655605.1 uncultured Oscillospiraceae bacterium | reverse complement strand
ATCTCGGTGCCGTCGCCGCGACGAGGCCCAAGCTTGAGTATGCGGGTGTAACCGCCCTTCTTGCCTTCCTGTTTTCTGGCGTCGTACTTGGGACCGAGCTCACGGAAGAGCTTCTCTATCACAGGATTGGGAGTGGCCTTCATGCGCTCGGCGTATTCGGGCTTGGTCTCCTTATTTTCCTTCTTGAGAGGCAGATTGTAAAGATAAGCCATCATCTCACGGCGAGCGTGAAGCTTGCTGGGCAAATCGTTGATCTTTTCGACCTTTACGATCTGCTGCTTATCGTTGCGAGTTTCCTTCTCAACGGTAACGGTGTTTTTATATTCTTTAACAGCGAGAGTTATAAGCTTCTCGGCTATCGGGCGAACTTCCTTGGCGCGCGTCACGGTGGTGATGAGCTTGCCGTTCCAAAGCAGCGCGGTGGTCATGTTGCGAAGCGCCGCGTTGCGTTCGTCGCCCTGCATACTGAACTTACGGTTGGGCATTATGCTATCCTCCTATATTAGTCTTCGTTATCTCGAAGCGAAAGTCCAAGTCCTTGCAGCTTGAGCTGCACTTCCTCGAGCGACTTGCGCCCAAGGTTGCGGACCTTCATCATTTCCTCCTCGTTGCGCTGCACCAATTCGTCTACCGTATTGATGCCCGCACGCTTGAGGCAGTTGTAGGAGCGGACGGAAAGATCCAATTCCTCGATAGTCATTTCGAGTATCTTTTCCTTCTTGTCCTCTTCCTTTTCGACCATAATCTCAACGCCGTGCACATGCTCGGTGAGGTTTACAAACAGCGCAAGATGCTCGGTGAGTATCTTGGCGGCATAGCTCACGGCCTCCTCTGGCGTAATGCTGCCATCGGTCCAGACCTCTAAGGTGAGCTTGTCATAGTCCGTCTGCTGACCTACGCGAGTATCCTCAACTTTAAAGTTGACCTTGCGTATCGGCGTGAATATCGAATCTACCGCTATCTGACCAATGGGCATATCGGGCCTTTTGTTCTTATCAGCCACAACATAGCCGCGGCCGCGCTCAAGCACTATCTCCATATAGAGCCTGGCGTTGGGGCCAAGCGTTGCGATATGCAGCTCCGGATTGACTATTTCAACATCCGAATCATCGTTTATATCGCCCGCTGTGACCTCGCACTCGCCGGTTCTTTCAATGATAACCTTTTTGGGGCCGTCGCAGTGAAGCTTAGCGCAGATAGCCTTTATATTCAAAACTATCTCCGTCACGTCTTCCTTAACGCCTTCAATGGTGGAGAACTCATGGAGCACGCCGTCTATCTTTATCGATGACGCCGCGACGCCGGGGAGCGACGAAAGCAACACTCTGCGCAGCGAGTTGCCGAGCGTTGTGCCAAACCCGCGCTCAAGCGGCTCTATGGTGAACTTGCCGTATGTTTCGGTCATGTCAGAGCTTTCGATCTTCGGTCTCTCGATTTCTATCATTCTTTATTCCCCTCTCTTGATTCTCGGTCAGTCGATAAGGGTCTGAGCGCTCCGATTACCTAGAATAATACTCAACAATCAAGTGCTCCTTGACGGTGAGGTCTATATCCTCGCGCTGCGGCATTGCCGCTATTCTTCCCTGAAGGTTAGCCGCGTCAAGCTCGAGCCACTTGGGTATGGGCTTGTTGGAACCTTCCTCGCGCAGAACCTTTAAATGTTCCATGCCACGGCTGCGCTCACGAATTGTAAGCACCTGACCGGGCTTGACGATGTAGGAAGCTATGTCTATCTTCTTGCCGTCAACGCGAATGAGACCATGATTTACCATCTGACGCGCCATCGGACGGCTAAGCGCCAAACCAAGACGGAACACAACATTATCGAGCCTGCGCTCAAGCAGGCAGAGCATGTTCTCGCCGGTTACGCCGCGCATATTCGAGGCCATGTCATAGTATTTCCTAAACTGTGATTCTAATACACCGTAAGCGCGGCGGCATTTCTGCTTCTCACGAAGCTGCTCGCCGTAGTCGGACATTTTTCTGGCTCTCGCCTGACCGTGCTGTCCCGGAGGGGTGTGACGCTTTATAACGGCACACTTGGCGGTGTAGCAACGATCGCCCTTGAGGAATAGCTTCTCGCCTTCCCTGCGGCACTGTCTGCAAACGGAATCCGTATATCTTGCCATTGTCGTTTGCCTCCTTAAACTCTTCTGCGCTTGGGCGGACG
>CAZZNN010000279.1:0-2211 GCA_964655605.1 uncultured Oscillospiraceae bacterium | reverse complement strand
GCGTGCCTTGATGGGGGGGATATGGGGTAGACCGGTGCGCCCCCTTACTTTTCCACGAGGCTCATTATGGCCTTATCGGCACTGAAAAAATATGCGTCCTGGCCAATTTCCTCCGTTACTCCGGCGCGGTCGAGATAAACGCGCACGCCGTCCGACGCGCCGCACAGCGCCACGGTTCTGCCCGCGCTTTTTAGCTTTTTACACAGCTCAAGCATGGTCTGCGCGCCTGAAACGTCCACGCTGGACATGCCCCTTATCGATAGTATCACATGGTCGAACTCCGGCATTTGCGCCATGAGCCTGTTAAATTCGTCCACAGCGCCAAAGAACAGCGAGCCCGTCACATAAACCACGCCCGCGGTTTGCAGCTCCGTCTCCGTCGCGCGCGGCTTGCGCCCGGCAATATTGAGACGGTCAACGTCAATATCGGAAAAGCTCACCTTGATGTGGCTGGTCTGCGTCATATAAAGTATGGCGGAATACACAACGCCCAGCAATATGGCGACCGTGAGGTCGAATATCACCGTGGCGGCCATGGTGATAACGAATTGGCTTATGCCGGACTTGAATTTGTGCTTGAATATATAGCGTATGCCCTCCCAATCGTTCATGCGCCACGCCGTTACCATCAACACGCCCGCGAGCGCCGCAAGCGGCAGCTTGGCCATAACGCCGCCCAGGAGAAACATTGACGCGAGCAGGAATATTGAATGGAAAATGCTAGTGAGCCTCGTCTGCTGGCCGGATTTAATGGCGACGCTCGTTCTGGCTATCGCCGCCGTTGCTGGCACGCCGCCAAAAAGCGGCAGGAACATATTGCCAACGCCCTGCGCTATAAGCTCCTGATCGGCGTTGAAGCGCTCATTCTTCATTCGCGAAGCGGACGCGCCGCACAAAAGGCTTTCTATCATGCCCAAGGCCGCTATTGTGACTATGGGCGACACAAGCCCCTGTATCATAGAAAAATCGAGCTTTGAAAAGTCAAGCCTGTCCGACAGCATAAGCGTTTTGGGAATATCGCCCACGACGGCGAGCGAATGCATGTTCGCGGCCGCCGCCACGATATACGCGGCCACTATCGCCACGAGCGAGCCGGGCACCTTCGCGCCCCACTTTTTGGGCCAAAGCAGCATTACCAAAATGACTATCGCGCCTATTATCACTGCCTGCCAATTTGGACTGAAGCCGAGGCGCGCATACGAGGCGATTTTCTCCAGATTGCTCGTCCCCTCGGACACGGCGCCAAAGAAATTATCTATCTGCCCAAGCGCTATTATTATCGCTATGCCCGATGTAAAGCCCATCACAACGGGCATTGGAATAAAGCTTATGAGCCTTCCAAGCTTGAATACGCCCGCGAGCAGCAATACTGCGCCCGCCAGGAAGCACGCGAGAAAAACGCCCTGCAAGCCGTGAGTTGCCACTATGCCTATTAAAACCGCACTCATTGCGCCCGTCGGCCCGGATACCTGATAGGAAGCGCCGCCCAATACCGCTATCACAATGCCCGCAATTATCGCCGTAACAAGCCCCGCCGCAGCCGTCGCGCCGGAGGAAACGCCAAAAGCGAGCGCCAATGGCAGCGCCACCGCGCACACCGTAAGCCCCGCCATCACGTCCTTTATGAGCCGCGCGCCGTTATACCCCGCGAACTCGGCCTTTAGATCCTGAAAAAACCGCGAAAACATGAAATCCCCCCATGTAAATCAAATAAACACACACGAGTTAATATGATAACACCGCGAGTGGATAAGTTCAAGGGGGCGCGGGCGCGAAAGAGGTGCGATTGTGCAAAAACAAAAAATGGAGCCGCTAATGCAACTCCATTTTCTGTTTTTGGTGCGGTCGATGGGACTTACCCCGCGTGACTGGGGCAGTCACGCCGCCAGCCCGGGGTACTTAAAAACAGTCCACTGGACTGTTTTTCCCGCGCTCTGCCGCGGACGTACCCTTCAAGTCCCTTCGACCATGATTGTGCAAAAACAAAAAATGGAGCCGCTAATGCAACTCCATTTTCTGTTTTTGGTGCGGTCGATGGGACTTACCCCGCGTGACTGGGGCAGTCACGCCGCCAGCCCGGGGTACTTAAAAACAGTCCACTGGACTGTTTTTCCCGCGCTCTGCCGCGGACGTACCCTTCAAGTCCCTTCGACCATGATTGTGCAAAAACAAAAAATGGAGCCGCTAATGCAACTCCATTTTCTGTTTTTG
>CAZZNN010000278.1:0-2214 GCA_964655605.1 uncultured Oscillospiraceae bacterium | reverse complement strand
CTACAGTGAAAAGAATAGTTATCGCATTGGGCGGCAACGCTCTACAGGAAAGCGGCAAGCCCGCAACGGCTCAGTCTCAGCTTGAGGTTGTTGAGAGCACTTCAAAGTATATAGCCGACATAATAGACAAGGGTTATAATGTGGTAGTGGCGCACGGCAACGGCCCGCAGGTGGGGCGCATAGTGCTTCAGAACGAGTTTGCTACCAGCGTAACTCCCGCGCTGCCCTTCGACGTTTGCGGCGCTATGAGTCAGGGTTACATCGGCTACCACATTCAGCAGGGTTTAACCAAAATACTCCGCGAGCGCGGCAACAACGCCAATGTGGTTACAGTTGTAACGCAGGTCGTGGTTGACAAGGACGACCCCAAGTTCAAAAACCCCTCCAAGCCCATAGGCCCCTTCTATAAAGAGGACGAAGCCAAGGCCATAGCCGCTGAAAAAGGCTATGCCATGAAGGAGGATGCCGGCCGCGGCTGGCGCAGGGTGGTTGCTTCTCCCATGCCCATTGAGATAGTTGAACTCGACGCTGTGAAGTGCCTCGTTGACAACGGCTTCATCACCGTTACCGTCGGCGGCGGCGGCATACCCGTCATACGCAATGAAAAGGGCGAGCTTGAGGGCACTGCGGCCGTTATAGACAAGGATCTCGCTTCCGAGCGCCTTGCTGAGGATCTCGATGTTGACGCGCTCGTTATTCTCACCGCCGTTGAAAAGGTCTGCCTCAATTACAACAAGCCCGATCAGAAGGACTTGGACACTTTAAGCGTAGCCGACGCGAAGAAGTATATGGCCGAGGGGCATTTCGCGCCCGGCTCAATGCTTCCCAAGATAGAGGCCGCCGTGAAGTTCGTTGAGAGCAAGCCAGGCAGAAAGGCCATAATAACCTCGCTCGACAAGGCGCTCCTCGCCATAGAGGGCAAGGCTGGCACAACGATCGCGTAAGCCTGAGGGTGTCACAAAAAACGCCACGCATTATATGCGTGGCGTCAGACTGTCGATAAACCCCGGGATTGTCAAGGGCCGCGCCCTTGACTTATAATCCGGCTTCGGCGGCATGTACGCCGAAACGGATGAAAACCGTTAGGTTTTCGCACTTTACAGGTTTTGCCGCTCGGCGAAGCGGAGCGTAGTAGGCAAAATCTGCAACCTCGAAAAAGTCCGAACAGGACTTTTTCGACAAGCTAACGCCACGCATTATATGCGTGGCGTTTTTTGTGAGGGGGCGCCTTTTGCCTGCTCGCTTGGCTCACGGGCGGCAAAAGGCGAGAGGGAGCGGTCGCGTCTTTGACGCGACGTTATGGGGAGTGGGGGGTAGATTAGGGCGTCGGTGGGGTGGTGCGAACATCGGCTGCCCCCTCCGGGGGGACTTGCGCGAGCTTCGCCGCGCAAGGGAGCGTTACTTTTCTTCTTGTTTGGTTACACGTTACGTTACATAAAATATTTCCGTTTGCCACTTAATTATAATCCAATAAATGCGAAATAGTAACTGCAAGGGAAAATGTGACCGGGTGGAAACGTTACCGGGAGGGCCGGAATGTAATTTAAAAGTCACGATTTCCGGCAAAATGCGGGGTTTCAGGGCAACGTCACAAAGGCTTCACAATCTGAGGCAAAAAAATAGCATGAAAAGTTGCAAGAAACAACCAAAATGTAACCTTGATGGGATCTAATGACATCATAAAGAAGCAAGAGACTATCCCCGGCGGACGAAAGCCGGATAAATGAGCAGAAAGGATGCTTTCCAAATAGAAAGCGCTGGTGATAAAAATGGAAAACAAGAATGAGAAAAGGAACAATGGCAAGAAGGCTGTTATCGCGCTTTTACTGCTGCTCCTGCTCGGCCTTGGCGGCGTAGGCATATATCAGCTTATGAATGTCCCCGCGCCCGAGGCAGGCAAGGTTGAGGCCATGGTTCCCGTGGCTACTCCCGCGCCCGTTACGCTCAAGGACGAGCAGCTCCCCGCGGCCGCGCAGCCTGAGACGACCACTCTCCCCGACGAGCAGCTTCCCGCGGCTTCACAGCCCGAGACTCCGGTTGCTCCGCAGCCCATAGCCGCGCCCGTTGCTCCCGCCGCCCCGGCAGCTCCCGAAGCTCCGGCCGTACCTGAGACGGTTGTGCTTGACACCGTGCTCCCGTCCTTCGTTCCCGAAGATGTGATAGTGCCGGACGAAGACGAGCCCACTGACCCCGTCGTGTCACCCGATCCCGTCG
>CAZZNN010000277.1:0-2231 GCA_964655605.1 uncultured Oscillospiraceae bacterium | reverse complement strand
GGTTGTGCGCGGCGGGGGGTGCAGTGCATGTTGCGGCGGTGCGCACCGCGCGGCGGGGGGTGCGCAACCCCCCTGCCCCCCTGCCCCATATTGACAATTCCCCCAAAACCATTATATACTTATTTTATAATTACACACTTTTCGGCATTTATATGCAATTTTTACAAAAGGAGTGTGCGCTTATGGAAACCAAGCTCGTTAATCTTATCGTCAACGATTCGCTCTCGAGCATATATTTGTGCGACGCTCAGACGCTAAAGCTGCTCTACGTCAACGAGCGCATAGCAAAGACCCTCAACAAATCGGTTGCGGACGCGGCGGGCAAAACCTGCTATGAATATCTCAAAGGCCGCACCGAGCCGTGCGAAAATTGTTTTCTTCACGAATGCAACGAGCGCGATTTCACGATAAAGGAATACACCAGCGATATGACCGGCCGCTCATATCTCATGCGCGGCAAAATAATTCTCTGGCAGGGCCGCCGTGCGCTGCTTGAATATCTCACCGACGAAACCGAGCGCATAGAGTCCCAGCGCGCCATGACCAGCCTCATAGACGGGCTGCCCGGCGGCGCGGGCATATACACGCTTTATCAAAGCGGCGTGCTCGACTGCGAATATCTAAACGAGGGCTATTTTAGCCTCCTTGGCATAGAGCGCGCCGAGCGCACCCCCTTCGCGCGGCAAAACACACTAAAAGCCGTTCACCCGGACGACTCCGCGCACGTCAAGCAGCAGCTTCACGCTCTCCTTGAGGGCGCGGCGAGCGCATGCTATGATTATCGCGTATTCGTGAGGGACGGCGTTTACAAATGGATGAACGTGCGCGTAAACGCGGTCGAGCGCGAAATCGACCGCGTAAAGCTATACGCCTGCTTCACCGATATAGACGAGTTTAAAACCGCTCAGCTCAGCCTCGAATCGAGCCAGCGCGCGCTTGAAATAGCCGCCAGGGCGCAGCGCATGAGCTTCTGGATATATTATTTAGACACTCATGAGCTATCAAAGGAATTTAGAATGGCGTCGCCGCTAAAGCAAGGCCGCGTGCCCGAGAGCATACTTGACACGGGCGACGTTCACGAGCACGACGAGCCTGAGCTTCGCGCCATGTACGAAGCGCTGTTTTCCGGCGCGCCGAAGTGCGAATGCACCGTGCGCGTGCTCAACAGGGAAACGAATGTCTACGAATGGCAGCACTTGCTCTACAATCGTCTTGACGACAAGCTATACGGCCGTCCGGCCGCGATAGGCTGCAGCGTAAACGCGGACTTGCAGCAGGAGGCGAAGCGTCAATATCAAAGCGAGCAGCAGCTCCGCCGCGAAATAGTAAGAAGCTCCGTATCGAGCTATCAGGTGAATATCACAAAGCGCACCGTCGAGGAGCACACGTCCGTTTTAAACGACAGGCCGCTCATGTTCGCGGGCGCGTGGGTAACTCCGGAGCTTGACGCGCAGCTCCTTGAGGGCATACCCGAGGAGGACAGGGCGCTTGTGCGCGACACGCTTTTTGCCGACGGCATGGAGAAGCACTTCAAGCGCGGCGAAACGGCGTTAAGGGCGGTGTACCGCCGCTTCTTCGAGGGCAAGGGCTATCGCTACGTGGTATCAAACGCCTCCATAATGCAGCGTCCCGGCACGGGCGACGTGGTCGGCTTCGTGTACACGCGCGATATAGATACCGAAAAGAAAAATTCCATCGCCATAGAGGGCGTGCTCGCTGAAGAGATAGAAACCGTGGCGATAGTGCACGTCGCGTCCAAAATGGCGCATTTCGCAAAGGTCACGCCGCACATAGGGCTTGAGGTGAACAAGGAATTCATCTACGATAGGCTCGTAAGCTCCATAATGGAGCGCGCCATTCACGAGGACGACCGCGCCGCCTACGGCAACGCGCTGTTTCTTGACAATATGCTCGCGGCGCTCAAGCACGAGGACGTTCTCACCATCACCTACAGGGAGTTTGACCACTTTGGCAAGCTCAGGCGCAAGAAATCGCGCGCGTTTTTCCTCGATAATACCAAGGCGGATATAGTTGTTATCCGCCGCGATATAACGGATTTATATTTGGAGGAGCAGCACCAAAAGCAGGCGCTTGAAAAGGCGGCGGCCGAGGCGAAGGTGGCAAACAAGGCAAAGAGCGCGTTCATCTCGCGCATGAGCCACGATATGCGCACTCTCTTAAACGCGGTGCTCGCGCTGAGCGGCAAGGAGCTCACCGAGGGCATAAGCGAG
>CAZZNN010000276.1:0-2246 GCA_964655605.1 uncultured Oscillospiraceae bacterium | reverse complement strand
TTCCCCTCAAGGGGAAGCCTTTGCTTGACTGTGACTGCGGGCGGAAGCGGAGCTTCCCCTCAACATCGCCATCGCTCCGCGTTGGCTTTATGCGGGGAAGCCTTTGCTTGACTGCGACTGCGGGCGGGAAGCGGGCTTCCCCTTGAGGGGAAGCTGTCACGCGCAGCGTGACTGATGAGGTGTGCGGGTTTGCACAACGCCTTGGTGCGTCAGGGCGGCGGGGAGAGCGCTATTCCCCTTTTATGTGCTTAATGAGCAGCAGCGCATCGCGGACGGTGACGGCGCCGTCGAAATCGAGGTCGCACGCGGCGGACTGCGCTTCGGACAGAGTGTAAACGCCCGCAACAACGTCCGCAATAAGCTTCACGTCGAGCATATCTATCAAACCGTCGCCATTCAGATCAAGCCCCACTTGCAGATAAGTCTGAGTTATTTCCACATAGCGCCCAATCACATAGCCGTATTTCCCACTGTAATAAACATAATACCATGAGCCGCTGCGGCCATATAGGGTGACCTCGGCGTCTTTTGGAATAGTGCCGAGCAAACTGCTTGACGCGGACGGCTCCTTCCTAAAATTAACACTAGTGTCCACATTCACGATCCTGCCCTTCGCAATAGCGTCCGTGCCGGTCGCGTCGATGGGATCATACACCGGCGCGTCCGTGCGCGAGGTTATTGTGACGTAGGTGGAGTGAACAAAGCCAAGCTGACCGTCCACCTTCACGAGCACATCGTCCCACGCGCCTATCTCGCCGTAAATATCCACATCGGTGCCGGAGGCGAGCGTGGCTATCGCCTTATAATAGGTGGAAGGCCCTTCGCGCAGGTTGACGCCATTTGAGTTGATAACGCCGGTGGCGAGCACGGTGGGCGTTGCCAAATGATAAGGCGAGACGGGGTCGAGCGGCATGTTGAGATTGATATATTCTATCTTGGCCTGCGGATAATAAAAGCTCAATATATCCGTGTAAGACGCTCCCGCGTCCGCGCGCGCCTGCGCGCCGCGCTGGCTGAGACCTATGCCGCTGCCCCAACGCGCGTGGTAGAGCGCATAGCCGCCGTCAAAAGCCTCGCCCCAATAAATGCTCAGATCGCGGCTATTGCTTAAAACATCTTTTAGGTCGGCCGCGCTGAAGGTGAGTGAGAAATCGCCCGAATCTGCGGTGAGCGCCACGGTGCATTTGGTCATATTGCGCTCAGTCCCGGTAACGGGCGTGTTGAAATTGATATTGTTTATGCTCGTGATGGCGGTGACGGCGCTGTTTTGCGCCTGCGCTTTGGCTAAAAGCAGCGAGTAAAACGCGTTATCCATGTCGGTCGCGCGCGCGGGCGCGCCGTAAGTGACGGCGTAGCGCGCTTGCTCGCCCTGAGATAGGCATGATGGATTGTTAAAATCGGCGTCGTCAATGGTTACTTTATAGCCGGTTTCCGTAATAGCGGAGGTATCCGCCACAACGCCGTTCCATTTAATCTCCGGCGTATTGGTCTCGCCGCCGTTGCTCGAGCAGAAAAACGCGCGCAGCAGCTTGCCGGAGCTTTTGTGCGTGAGCACCTGCCCAAGCCCCACGGTTTCATCAACGGCCTGAATAACCTTAACATCATAAGGGTCGAAGCCCTTGTATACCTGCTTTTCGGAGGTATCAATAAAATGAAAGTCGTTGCCGGAATTAACGTAAGTTACCGCATACGAACCCGCCGCCACCGCCTGCGCCTTTAGCGCCTCAAGCGGGAAGCGCTCGCTCATCTCGTGGCCGATAACGCCATAGAGATATTGCGGGAGGGGGACTTCGTTTATAACGCGGATATTGCCGCCGTCTATATCAAAATAAATATGCCCAAGATATGAGTTGCCGCTCACATAGCTTGAGGCGTTTGTGAACATCACAGCGCCCGCCGCCGGGTCAACGTATTCGCGTATGAGCGCTATGCGCGTGCCCGATTGGATTACGCCGCGCTGTGAATGCGAGGCCACGAGCGTGTTCGCGTCCGTCATGGAGACGGTGAGCGTGCCGCCCCAGAAGCATTCGTCTGCGCCAAAAATGAAATAGCAGCCCATGAGATTCAGCGATATGCTCTGCAAGCTGCCGACGGAAAGCTTCACGCGCACCCAGCTATTATCCGTGCGCGCGGCTTGACTGCCCGAGGGCAGGGCCATAAGGCTCATTAGCATGAGCATGGCTAACATAAATGTGAAAATGCGTTTCATAAAATGTATTATACAGCCATATATGCGCTTGAGCAAG
>CAZZNN010000275.1:0-2259 GCA_964655605.1 uncultured Oscillospiraceae bacterium | reverse complement strand
TGCTTTTTTTCAAGATAGAAAATATGGTCGGGCGAAACGCCCATCTCTACCCAGCGGTCGTGCGCCACGGTATCGCGCGGCGCGTCCTTATCGCCCGCGAAGCAGGTGAAATAGAGCTTGTCCTTATCTATGCCCAGATATTTTTCGCTCGTTAAAAATTCCCACGAATAGGCTATGGATTCGTGCTTAAAATAGTCCCCGAGCGACCAGTTGCCCAGCATTTCAAAGAATGTGCAGTGCGACGTGTCGCCCACCTCGTCTATATCGCCGGTGCGCACGCATTTTTGCACGTCCGCAAGACGCTTGCCGCCGGGGTGCTTTTCGCCCATGAGATAGGGCACCAGCGGGTGCATGCCCGCCGTTGTGAAAAGCACGGTGGGGTCGTTTTCGGGTATGAGGGAGGCGGAGGGGATTATGGTGTGCCCCTTGTCGCTGAAAAATTGGAGATACAGCTCGCGGAGCTCTTTTGATGTTAGCTTACGCATATATATTACCTCATAGTATAGTTATTTTAGACCAAACATTATACCTTTATTTTATATGCCCTGTCAAACCCCCGTGTTGCCAAAATGCGCTCTTTCTGATAAGATATATACTGAAATATTATGTGGAGGACAGCTATATATGGAAAGCAAGCAGCATGAGATAATCGTTTCGGGCGCTTTATTGGACGAAAAGGGCAATATAAAAGAGCCGGGCTGGGCGAGAAGCTTATTGCCCCAGTATGAGCGCAAGGCTATAAAGGCGAGCTCGCTCCGCATAAAGGAATGGGATTATTATCTCGTGTGCGACGATGAGTATGGCGTTGCGCTCACAATAGCGGATAATTCGTATATGGGGCTTATCTCGGCGTCGATACTGGATTTCACAGCGCCCAATGAGACCACGAAATCCGTTATGGAAGCGTTCACGCGCGGAAAATACGGCCTGCCCTCCACGTCAAAGAGCGGAGTTACGCAGTTTTCCGGCAAAAACGTGGCCATGCGCTTCGACGTGACGCGCGACGAGGAAACCGGCGTTACCGAGCGCTCGCTTATAGCGGGCTGGAACGATTTTTTAAACGGTAAGCGGCTCGATATAAATATAACGCTCACCGAGCAGCCCACGCAGAGCATGGTTATTGCCACGCCATTTAATAAGGAAGCGCATTTTTATTACAATCAAAAGATAAACTGCATGAGCGCTGTGGGCGAGGCGCGGCTTGGCGGCAAGACGCTGCACGTTTTTAAAGAAAGTGCGTTTGCTACGCTCGACTGGGGGCGCGGCGTGTGGACTTATGACAACACATGGTACTGGAGCAACGGCAACGGAATAGTTAACGGCAAGCCGCTCGGCTTCAATCTTGGCTACGGCTTTGGCGATACCTCGGCCGCGAGCGAGAACCTTTTAATATATGATGGCAAGGCGCATAAGCTCGGCGGGGTGAAATTCAATATACCCGATAATGAAACGGGCTATATGAAGCCGTGGACTTTTACCTCCGACGACGGGCGCTTTGAGATGGATTTTGTGCCTATTATAGATAGGTTCGCGCGCACAAACGCGCTGATAATAGAGTCGGATCAGCATCAGGTGTTTGGCCGCTTCACCGGCAAGGCCGTGCTCGACGACGGGACGGCGCTTGAATTAAAGGACTTCCTCGGCTTTGCCGAGAAGGTACGCAACAGGTATTAAGATGCGGCGCGCGAATACAGCCTGCTTTACCGGATATAGAGCCGTGAAGCTGCCTTGGGGGAATAAGGAAGATTCCCTCGGCGCGAAGCTTCTGCGCCTTGAACTGCTCGGAAATATCCGCTCAGCCAGCGGACATGGCATAACGCATTTTATTGTTGGCATGTCGGACGGAGTGGATATTATGGCGGCGGAAATGGCGCTTGGGCTTCGCGAGGAGCTGGGGCTCACGCTTGAATGCGCGGTGCCCTTTCCAGAGCAGGCGATATACTATACAAGCGGCGATAAGCGGCGCTACGGGCGCATACTTGAGCGAGCGGACAAGAAAACGCTGCTTTCAAACGAGTATGCAACGGGGTGCTATGAATTAAGAAATAAGTATATGGTGGATCAAAGCTCGCTTTTGATAGCCGTTTTTGACGGCGTTGCCGGCGGGACGCGAAGCACTGTTGAATACGCGAAGAAAAATAATGTGGAGACGATAATACTGTCTCCTCTTAGAACTGAGGAAGTGATTGATCATGGCGCTTATTGCGGCGCAGAATATAAAGAAAACGTTTATCCTCAGACTGCTCTTTGAGGGTGTTT
>CAZZNN010000274.1:0-2283 GCA_964655605.1 uncultured Oscillospiraceae bacterium | reverse complement strand
GAGCCGCTGCCGTCACGCTCGCTTGACGAATCGACAGATCTTTTATGCTCGCTTACGGACAACATGCTCGAATGGATAGTGGTGCTCGAATCAAACGGGAGCAAGGCGCTATTTTTGAACCAATCGGCGCGCAACGCCTTTGAGCTTAATAAAACGCTTGTGCAATATCTCACCGAAAAGCTTGCCGAGTACAACGCGACGGAATATTTCCGTGTATGGGAAATAGAGTGCAAGGCCAATGACGTTGATATGCCGTATCCGGTGAGCTTCCGCGTGCAGACCTTCAACACCGTTTGGCAAGGGCGCGAGGCATGCGCGCACATAATAGTGGATATAACAGAGGAGCGCATGCACAGCCTTTCAATGGAGCAATACGCATATACGGACGCGGTGACCGGCCTTTCAAACCGCCGCTTCTGCCTTAAAAAGATAAATGAGCTTATAGGTCACGGCGAAGCATTTGTGATATGCTTCATAGACATGGACCAACTAAAAATAGTCAATGATGAATTTGGCCACAACGAGGGCGATATTTATATAGAAAACATTGCAAAGACAATATCATCGGTATTTCGCCGCAGCGATTTTGTGTGCCGCATAGGCGGCGATGAATTTGTTGTTATAATGCCAAGCGCCACGGAACGGCTCGGCCTTACGAGAATGAAGGAGGTTGACGAGCTTGTGGCTATATGCGCGCTCGAAAAGCCATACGGCATGTCCGTAAGCTATGGCATAATTTTCGCGGAGTCCGGCTGCAACCTCAGCGCCGATGAGCTTTTATCCATAGCCGACGGCAGAATGTACGTTCACAAGGCCGCGAGAAAGAAATCAAGAGCGCAGCGGGACAGGGACGGCGGCAGCGTGCTATAGCGCAGCTTAGGTGCGGCAGATAAAAAAGGTGCTGTAGCAAAACGCGGTCGCGTTTTGCTACAGCCTTTTTTAACCTAAATTTTGTTCCATACAGCAAATAATTCCGCATAGCGGAGCTATTAGCGGATTTCCATACAGCTAATAGCTTCGCACGGCGGAGCTATTAACTGTTGTATTGAAAGAACCCTACGCCGGTTTTCCTGCCGAGCTTCTTCTCCTCGACCATCTTTATGAGCAGCTTGCAGGGCTTGTATTTTTCGCCAAGCTCCCTGTGGAGCACTTCCATAATGTCGAGCACAACATCGTTGCCGATGAGGTCTGAAAGCGCGAGCGGACCCATGGGGTGATTGGCGCCGAGCTTCATGGCGGTGTCTATATCCTCTGCGGAGGCGACGCCGTCCTCAAGTGTGCAGATAGCTTCATTTATCATAGGAATGAGTATGCGGTTGACGGCAAAGCCCGGAGCTTCCTTTATTTGAACGGGGGTCTTGCCCAGCGCCACTGCAAGCTCCGTCACCTTCTCGGCGGTGCCGGGCTTTGTGACGGTGGAGGACGTGACCTCAACGAGCTTCATCACCGGAACGGGATTGAAGAAGTGCATGCCCACGAGGCCGTGGCTTATGCCCTTGCCCATTTCGGATATGGAGAGCGAGGAGGTGTTGGTGGCGAAAATGCAATCGGCCTTGGCAACCTTGTCAAGCTCGGCAAGAAGCGCCTTTTTCGGCTCCATTTTTTCGACTATGGAATCGATTATGAGGTCTGCGGCGCACTTATCCTCGTCCATGCCTATTTTCACGCGTGCGAGCAGCGCGTCCGCGTCGGCCTGAGCCATGCGGCCCTTTTCGACCTGACGGGCAAGGCCCTTGGCCATTTTATCCTTATGCCTTGCGGCGCTCTCGGGACTGGAGGCGTAAAGCGCCACGTCGTGACCCGCGCCCGCGAATACCTGTGCTATACCGTTACCCATGGTGCCTGCGCCCATTACGCAAATCTTCATAGTAATCTCTCCTTTTTATTTGTTTTCAAACGGCTCCGGCTTGCGTTTTTCCAAAAACGCAGTCATTGCGTTGTGTCTGTCCAAGGTGGTGAAGCATGCGGCAAAGCACTCGGCTTCGAGCGCCGCTCCCGCCACAACGTCCATATCCGCGCCGCCCATAATGGCGCGCTTTGACTCGCGCACCGCCATGGGGACGTTTCTCGCTATAGCCTCGGCCATGGCCATAGCCTCGGCCATCAGGCTTTCAAGCGGGCATACCTTTAAAACCAAGCCCAGCTCAAGCGCTTCTGGCGCTTTCACCTTGCGGCAGGTGTATATAAGCTCCTTGGCGCGGCTAAGACCAACGGCGCGCCAAAGCCTTTGCGTGCCGCCAAAGCCCGGCGTTATGCCAAGCCCCGTTTCGGGCTGGCCGAACA
>CAZZNN010000273.1:0-2311 GCA_964655605.1 uncultured Oscillospiraceae bacterium | reverse complement strand
TAGCCGTTACCAAATCGCTTCGCGATTAGCCGTTACCAAATCGCTTCGCGATTAGTTCTTACGAGAATGCTTCGCATTCTCCCAACATAAGCAACATTAGGCACCCCCCGCATTCGTCTCCCCAAAAAGCCTTCCCCTTGAGGGGAAGGTGGCGCGGAGCGCCGGATGAGGTGGCCGCCCACAGACGGTCCCGCACCCCGCCACGCGGCATAAAATCCGTTCCGGCGGCGTGTACGCCGGAACGGAACCAACGCCGGAGGCGTTGGTTCCTGTCACAATCGCCGCCCGGGAGCACCCGCAGGTGCGAGAGGCGATTGTGAAAAAACCTTTTCGCGAAGCGAAAATCCTCGCGGAGACAGCTTGCGTCTCCGCGAAAGCGCGTAGCGCACAATCGCCGCCCGGGAGCACCCGCAGGTGCGAGAGGCGATTGTGAAAAACCTTTTGCGCGTAGCGCAAAATACTCGCGGAAGCAGCTTGCGCTTCCGCGAAAGCGCGTAGCGCAAAATCCTCGCGGAAGCAGCTTGCGCTTCCGCGAAAGCGCGAAAGCGCGTAGCGCACAACATCTTGCGCACCACTCCACCCGCACCCCCAAGACCCAAAAATTAGTCTCTGTAACCTTGCCCGCGCTTCTTGAAAAGCTGTCAAATTTCTGTTATTCTTATCTAGCGCGCTATCTTAAATATCGCGCGAAGCAATGTCGAAATTGCCGCCGTGGAGCGGATTTTTTCATCTAATGGGGTATTATCCACATAATTATCCACATTATTTTACGTTATTAACATAGGGGGTAGACTACAAATGCAAACTGGCAAGGAACTCTGGGAGAGCGTGCAGGAGCCGCTCAAAAAGCGTATGACTCCCATGAGCTATGAAACCTGGATAACCGGCCTTGAGCCGCTGCTATTAAAGGGCAATGTGCTCGTTATCGAGGCCAAGGACGAAATGGCGCGCAACACCATACGCAACATCTATCAGCCGCTCATAAGCGAGCTTATCACAAAAGCCTGCGGCACCGAGTACGACCTTTTATTCGTCGACCCGGTCGAAGCGAAAAAATATATGCCCAACACTCCTAACTCGATTTATGGCGAGGAATATAATCTGCTCCCGCAATTTACTTTCGATACTTTTGTTATAGGTGCGAGCAATAATTTTGCCTACGCCGCCGCCGAGGCTGTTGCAAAAAACCCGTCCAACGCTTACAATCCCCTATTTTTATATGGAGACAGCGGCCTTGGCAAAACGCATCTCATGCACGCCATAGGCAATTATATAAAAGAGCATTCGCAAAAGACAATTATTTACGTTCCAAGTGAAACGTTTATGAATGAAATGATACAGTCCATCAGCGAGAACAAGAATCAGCAGTTCCGCAATAAATATCGCTCGGTGGATATATTGATGATAGACGATATTCAGTTTCTCACGGGCAAAAAGGAGACGCAGAGCGAGTTTTTCAACACGTTCAACGCGCTTCATAATTATGGGAAGCAAATAATAATCAATTCGGACCGGCCGCCCAAGGAGCTTTCCAATCTTGAGGAGAGGCTGCGTTCGCGCTTTGAGGCGGGGCTTATCGCGGACATACAGATGCCCGATATGGAGACGCGCACGGCGATATTGAAGCGCAAGGCGGAGCTTTTCCCGCACCTCAATATCCCGGAGGAGGTGCTCTCATTCATAGCCGAAAAGGTGACGAGCAATATTCGCCAGCTCGAGGGCGCGCTTTCGAGGGTGGTGGCGTATGCGAATATGGTGGCGCCTGGCACGCCGATAACGATCGAGGTGGCGGAGCGCGAGCTAAAGAGCATATTGCCGGGGTTTGAAAATAAGAAGATAACCGTTGACACGATAAAACAGGCCGTGGCGGATTATTACAGCATAGACCTAAACGCGCTTTCGAGCCAGCGCCGCACGATGGATATTGCGTATCCAAGACAGATGGCGATGTATCTTTGCACCGAAATGACCGATGTTTCCCTTGTAGCCATAGGCGACGCGTTCGGCAAGCGTCATTATTCGACGGTTATCAACGCGAGGGATAAGATAAAAGAGGATATAGCGGTGAGCGAGGAAAAGAAGCATGAGATGGAGGATATAGGGAAGAGGATAAAATAATTTTATTGAAATTATTTTATTGCGGAATAAGGGCGGTGCGCACTTCCGCAACGTGCGGCTCATACCTTGGCAACACGGTACGTCAAAATCTGCGATTTTGCCATACCCTACGAGGCTGTGCCGGTATCGGGTGAAAATGGAGAATGCGAAGCATTCTCGTAAGCGCTAACCGCCTTTGGCGGTTTGCGCATGT
>CAZZNN010000272.1:0-2313 GCA_964655605.1 uncultured Oscillospiraceae bacterium | reverse complement strand
CAGGCGGCTATTAAGTCCGAAAACTAATAGCTAAATTAAGCTTATGCGCCTTGCCGAACACCAAGTCGGCAAGGCGCTAATTGTTTATTGTGAATATTTATGATATGTGCTACAATTTATAATAGAAATGATGGTTTGGAGAGTATGCTGTGATTATTTTGGGCATCGACCCCGGCTATGCTATTTTGGGCTACGGCGTAATAGAAAAAGAAGGCTCACGCATAAGGCCGATAGATTATGGGGTTGTTGAAACCACAAATAAAATGGCTTTCCCGGAGCGATTAGAGCGGATTTATCTTGGCACAAAGCAGTTGATAGCTTTATATAAGCCGGATAACATCGCGTTTGAGGAATTGTTCTTTGCGAGAAACGCAACCACGGCTATGCAGGTGGGAGCCGGCCGAGGAGTATCGGTGTTGGCGGCACAGCAAGCTAATGTTCCGCTATATGAATATACGCCAATGCAAATCAAGCTTGCGATAACCTCAAACGGTCACGCTGATAAAAAACAAATGCAGCAAATGGTAAAGCTGCTGCTACATTTAAACGATATTCCTAAACCTGACGACGCAGCCGACGCGCTTGGCATTGCAATATGTCATGCAAACACAATGGGTCCGTCGCTTGAGGAGTTTAGAATTAAATAGAGGTAAAATGTTTTCACACATAAACGGCACAATATGCGATATAGACGCCGATAGACTTGTTATAGAGGCAGGAGGCGTAGGCTATGAGCTTATATGCAGCGCAACCACGCTTAAAGCGCGATACGTCGGCGAACATATAAAGCTCTATACGCATTTTAACATGTCGCAGGATTCAATTTCGTTATATGGCTTTGAGACGCTTGAGGAAAGAAAAATGTTCAGGCGGCTTATTGGCGTAAGCAAGGTGGGGCCGAAGCTCGCGCTCGCGATACTCTCGTCCTTGTCCGTGACCGATGTGGCGATGGCGATAGTTACAGGGAATGACGCTGCCTTATCAAATATATCGGGAATAGGCAAAAAGACGGCGGCAAGAATTCTTTTGGAGCTCAAAGAGCGCGTGAGCACAGATGATATGATGAATACGGGGTTATCCGGTGAATCGCTGAGCGGAACCGATATACGCTCTGAAGCTATAGCGGCGTTAGTTGCGCTTGGATATGATGGCGTCAGCGCGGGGCGTGCAGTAGCTGCCGTTGGAGAATGTGAAGGCATAGAAGATATGATCAAACGCGCATTGCGCTCGCTTGCCAGAAAGGGTGCATAATGGAGGAAAGACTAATATCATCTTCAATGATAAGCGATGATGAGCAGGTTGATTATAGCCTACGGCCAAAGTTTTTAAATGAATATATTGGTCAGCATAGTGTGAAAGAGCACATGCGAATTTATATTCAAGCGGCGAAGCTGCGCGGCGAGCAGCTTGACCACGCGTTACTTTATGGCCCTCCGGGGCTTGGAAAGACCACGCTTGCCGCCATTATCGCAAATGAGATGGGTGGCAATTTAAAGGTCACGTCCGGCCCTGCAATATCGCACGCGGGAGATTTAGCCGCTATATTGACGCAGCTTGCTCCAGGAGATATATTATTCATTGATGAAATACATAGGCTTAATCCTAATGTGGAGGAAGTGCTCTACCCGGCAATGGAGGATTTTGCGCTTGATATAATTATTGGCAAGGGACCGGCGGCACATTCAATAAGGCTTGATCTGCCGCATTTTACGTTGGTTGGCGCTACAACGCGAATGGGCCTTTTGACTTCGCCGCTGCGCGATAGGTTCGGCATAAAGGAACAGCTTGAAATATATTCGCCGGAGGATCTAAGAGAGATAATCCAGCGCAGCGCGGATATACTCAACATAAGCATTGATTCGGACGCTGCCATTGAGATTGCATCGCGCTCGCGCGGAACGCCGCGAATAGTAAATAGGCTATTAAAGCGAGTGCGTGATTTTGCACAGGTAAAGGGCAACGGAATGATCGATCTTGAAATAGCGCGCGCAGGCTTAAAGATGCTTGCTATAGATGAAGCGGGGCTTGATTCGGTTGACAGGCGCATGCTTCACACAATGATAGACCGGTTTGGCGGCAGACCCGTTGGGCTGGATACTTTAGCCGCTGCAACAGGCGAGGATTCCTCAACGATTGAGGACGTATACGAGCCGTATCTATTGCAATTAGGCTTTATTGCGCGGACTCCGCGCGGCAGAATCGTTCTGTCCGCCGGATACTCGCATTTGGGATATACTCCGCCTGCGAGTTCAGGCAACCAGGAAACACTCTAATTTCAGCAGGAGGATTGGCATAATGTTTGGCAGTAAGAAA
>CAZZNN010000271.1:502-2316 GCA_964655605.1 uncultured Oscillospiraceae bacterium | reverse complement strand
GCAGATACTGCCGGTAAGGTTTGCTCAGCAGCTCGCTCATGAGCTGCTAAACCCCACCATGGACGATGCGCAGGAGGAACAGCCCGAATATTCAAGCGAAAACGTATATACCCAGCAGCATAACGACGTTATGCCGGACAGTCAGCCGCAGTATCAGCAGGGCATGCCGCCCGCACAGGGCATGCCGCCTATGCAGGGGCAAATGCCGCCCGCACAGGGTCAGATGCCGCCTATGCAGGGCCAAATGCCGCCCGCACAGGGCCAAATGCCGCCCGCACAGGGCCAAATGCCGCCCGCACAGGGCCAAGTGCCGCCCGCACAGGGCTATGGCGCGGGTGCGCCGCAGTATCAGCAGCAGGGCTATAATATGCAGGGCATGCCGCCAGCACAGGGCATGCCGCCGGACGCACAGTACGGTTATCAGCAGGGCTGGACACCGCCCGCACAGGGCATGCCGCCAGCACAAGGCATGCCGCCAGCACAAGGCATGCCGCCAGCACAAGGCATGCCGCCTGCACAAGGCCAAATGCCATACGGTTATCCGCCATACGGTTATCCGCCTTACCAGCCGCAGTATGGCTATCCGCAATCGCGTTCGGTGGTAGATGGGCGCACGGCGAACGCCAAAGAGGTGCAATATCCCGAATTTGAGGCGGAAGGCGCGCAGCTTGGCGAGCTTGAGACAGAGAATATCCGCCGCCTTATGGACGTTCCAATGGAAATAACGGTGGATCTTGGCCGCGTGGTCAAGTCCATACGCGATATATTAGAGCTCAACGTAGGCTCGGTGGTGGTGCTCAATAAGCAAGCCGGAGAGCTGGTTGAGGTGATGGTGAACGGCATACAGATAGCGCGCGGCGAGGTAGTGGTCATAGACGACAGCTACGGCGTACGCATAATTGAACTCAATATGAAGGAGCTAAATTCAATAGCCAAAAAATAGCGAAAGGAAATTAGCCTATGCCTGCCGATAAACGCATAAGAGTGCTTGTGGTAGACGATTCTATGATGTTCCGCACAGCCATAGCCAAGGGCTTGGAGGAGGATTCGTCAATAGAGGTGGTCGATACGGCGCACAGTGCTTACGACGCGCGAGATAAGATAGCCTCGCTCGATCCCGATGTGTTGACGCTCGATGTTGAAATGCCGGGCATGGACGGCATCGAGTTTTTAAAAATGCTCATGGCGCTAAGGCCTATGCCCGTTATAATGGTGAGCGCCGTTGACGGCAAGGTGTTTGACGCAATGCGCGCGGGCGCTGTGGACTTTGTTGAAAAGCCCACGGCAAAGAGTATGACAGTATTCTCCGCAGATCTGGCCGAAAAGATAAAGGCCGCCGCAATGGCGCAGCTTCCCACAAGGATAGCCGCGCGCGCGCCCACGGCTCTAGGCCACACAACGCTGCCAAAGCGCGAAGTGCCGCCGGTTAAGGAGTCGCCCGCCAAGGAAGCCGAAAAGCCCGTGACCGCAGCCCGAGATCAGGCGCAGCCTTCAAGCATACCGCCTATTGTGCGGCCAAATCCGCCGCTTTCGGGCACGGCCGCAGTTTTGGCAGCCAAGCTCGATAGGCAGGAGCTTCCTTCGCGCCCCGCGTCAAAGCCGGTGCTAACCGGCCACTCAGCGCCTATGCTTATAGCCATTGGCGCGTCCACAGGCGGTACGGAGGCTACCAACTCCATATTAAAGGTGCTCCCGCCCGACCTGCCAGGCATAGTGATAACTCAGCACATGCCACCCGTTTTCACAAGAATGTATGCAGAGCGGCTTGACCGCGAGAGCAAGCTCACCGTGGTCGAGGCTAAGGACGGCGATAT
>CAZZNN010000271.1:0-492 GCA_964655605.1 uncultured Oscillospiraceae bacterium | reverse complement strand
GCACAGGCTGTGCTTACGTTGCGCCGGGAGACAGGCAGATGCGCGTTGTAAAGCGCGGCGTTGATTTTGTGATAAAGCTTGGCGAGCTTGATAAGGTGAGCGGCCATTGCCCGAGCGTCGATGTGCTGTTTGACTCCGTAGCGGACGCCGCAAAGGATAAAGCGCTCGGCATAATCCTTACCGGCATGGGCTCGGACGGGGCGAAGGGGCTTCTCAAAATGCGCGGCAATAATGCATATACAGTGGGTCAGGATCAGGCGAGCTGCGTGGTATACGGCATGCCAATGGAAGCAAAAAAGCTAAACGCCGTTGTGCATGAGGCCTCGCTTGAAAATATCCCCGGCCTGATAATTAACAGGGTAAGAAAAACAGTGAATTAAGCAGCCAATATTATTATGCGAAAACAGCCGGAAGCTTTGCCGGCTGTTTTTTTGCCGTAAATTATGTTCATCTTGCCCCGCACACGTCAGCGCCGCTGGGTGAATAGAGATT
>CAZZNN010000270.1:0-2316 GCA_964655605.1 uncultured Oscillospiraceae bacterium | reverse complement strand
ATGAACAAATCGCTTCGCGATTAGTTCTTACGAGAATGCTTCGCATTCTCCGGCAATCCAAAACGCATGGTGCAGATGCGCTTACGAGAACGCTTCGCGTTCTCCTAATGAAAACCGCAGGTTTTCTATGGCGGCAGGAAGGAAACTTCGACCTTGAAGAATGGCAAGAGCACAAAATTGAGGATAATTTTGAACATCGCGGTGGTTGTGGCCACGGTGGGCGCTTTGGTCGTTCTTTCGGCGCAGGCGGGCATGCAAAAATTCGTAACGCAGCCGGCGAACGTCTATGCGTCTGGCATAGTTATAGACGGCGTAAACGCGGGCGGCGAAACATACGAGGCCGTGCGCGCGAAGCTTCTCGCAAACGAGGCCGCCTACAAGCAAACCCTCGGCGCGACCGTTACGATAGGCGGCAAGACCCTCGTGCTCACCGCCGCCGACCTTGGCTACAGCTCCAACCTAGACGAGGTTTTATCCCAGGCCAAGGCGCACATCGACAATTCGGCCCCGCTCACCGAGCGCTTCAACGAAACGCAGAGCGTGCGCATTTCCGGCGCCGAGTTCACCACAAATGTCACGCTCGACCCGTCGCAGGCCAAGACGCGGCTCGAGGAGTTCGCAAGGGAAATGTCCACATCGCCCGTGGACGCGACGGCCAAATTCGACCCCATTACGGAAACATTCATATTTAAAGAAGGCAGAAGCGGCATGACGTATCTGCCCGCGCAGATAGAGGACGCGGTGCTCGCGGCGGCGATGAGCGGCGCTGGCGGCACATTCGAGTGCCCCGGCACGGTGGTCGAGCCTGAGCGCACCGAAACTGAAACGCGCTACAACACCATACTCATTGGCGAATGCGTCACCTTCGCCACCAAGCACCCCGACCGCAACATCAATATTCGCCTCATGTGCGAGGCGGTGAACGGCGTTGTTATCCAGCCGGGCGAGACTTTCTCGATAAACGCGCTCGTGGGCGAGCGCACGGAGGCCAAGGGCTTCAAAAAAGCGCCGAGCATAGTGTCGGCGCAGCTTGTGGACGATTTCGGCGGCGGAATATGCCAGCTTTCCGGCACGCTTTATAACGCCGCGCTGCTCGCGGATATGGAAATAGCGGAGCGCCATCACCACACATGGCCGAGCGATTATCTGCCCATCGGCCTCGACGCCACGCTCAACTGGGACAATAAGGACCTCAAGCTTTACAATCGCTCCGACTGGCCCATCTACATTCACGCCGCGCTCAACGAGACGACGCAGGAGGTCGCCGTGCGGCTTTACGGCTCGCCCAACAAGGACGGCTATGATGTGGCGGTGCGCACCGAGCTCAAGGAGGAGCTGCCCGCGCCCAGTCCCGACATCATTCGCACGGACAAGCTAAAGCCGGGCGAGAAGCAGGTGGTGGAAAAATCCCGCAAGGGTTACAGCGTGGAGGTATATCGCGATTATTACAGCGATTCAAAGCTAGTTTATTCAGAAATTATTTCAAAAGACTATTTTAGACCGATAAAAGGTGTTATAATGGTTGGAACGGACAGTACGCAAAAATAATTGCGTTTTGATTTATAAATATAACGATATTGTTTTGGAGGATGTTTTTATGAAGTCAACAACGAAGGTACTCGGCCTCGCGCTGATGGGCGTGAAAGAGGGAAATAGCATTGGCAAGGCCAAGGAATTTATCGCGGACGCTATGGAAAAGCGCGTGAGCGCCATCGTTATCGAGGGCGAAAGGGAGCGCTTGGGGCTTTACAGCCTGCCTGTTTCCAGCGTGCTGGGCATTGGCGCGGACTATATAATCACGCCGAGCCTTGAGAACGCCTCCTTTATTTCGGACGATATGAAGAAAAAGCTCGGCTTTTTCCTGCTCGGCGCGAAGGTGATTTCGTGCGAGGGCAATGTGCTCGGCTGCGTGAGTGAGTTTGAGTTCGATGAAAAGACCGGCGAGGTGGGCGAGATAACGCTCGACTCCGGCGCGAAGTTCGCGCGCGAGGCGCTTGTGGCGTTCTCAAACGAGCTCGTGTTCGTCACCACGGCGGAGGAGATATTCACGCCCGCGCCCGTTGAGGAGAAAAAGCGCCCCGCGTCCGTTTTCGACGCTGAGCAGCGCGAATTCCTCCTCGGCAAGCCCCTCACCGAGGACGTTCTCGACCAGAACGACGCCGTAGTCTTTGAGCAGGGCGATATTATCACGAACGAAATGCTCGACAAAGCCGAAGAAATGGAGCTTATGGTAGAGTTGACGCTGGCCGCGCAATAAATAGGCAACTTAACGTTGCCATTGGGAAAAAGCACCCGTTCGGGTGCTTTTTCGCGCTT
>CAZZNN010000269.1:0-2339 GCA_964655605.1 uncultured Oscillospiraceae bacterium | reverse complement strand
GGCCACGTTGACTTCACAGTTGAGGTTGAGCGCTGCCTTCGCGTGCTCGACGGCGCCGTGGCGGTATTCTGCGCCAAGGGCGGCGTTGAGCCGCAGTCGGAGACGGTTTGGCGTCAGGCGAGCAAGTACGGCGTGCCCAGGCTTGCTTATGTGAACAAAATGGATATAACCGGCGCGGATTTTTACAATGTTGTAAAAATGATGCACGAGCGTCTCGACGCAAAGGCTGTGCCGATACAGCTCCCCATAGGCTCCGAAGGCGATTTCAAGGGCATTATAGACCTTGTTCACATGAAGGCCGAGGTTTATTACGATAACGACGGCGTTGATGTGCGCGAGGAGGATATTCCTGCGGATATGCTCGAAAAGTGCAAGACCTATCGCACGCAGCTAATAGAGGCTGTGAGCGAGGAGGACGACGAGCTCATGGAAAAATTCCTCGGCGGCGAGGAGCCAGATGAGGAGGAGCTAAAGGCAGGCATAAGGCGCGCCACCATAGCCAATAAAATGGTTCCGGTGTGCTGCGGCACTTCCTATAGGAATAAGGGCGTGCAGCCGCTTTTGAACGCGATAGTGGATTATATGCCATCGCCCCTGGACGTGCCGCCCGCAAAGGGAACCACGCTCGACGGCAAGCAGGAGATAGACACCGTTTGCTCGGACGACGCGAATTTCGCGGCACTCGCATTCAAAATAGTGGCCGACCCTTACGTTGGCAAGCTCGCTTTCTTCCGCGTATATTCGGGCACGCTTGAAAACGGCTCGTATGTTTATAACGCCTCAAAGGATAAGCGCGAGCGCGTTGGCAGGATACTTCTTATCCACGCCTCCACCCGCACCGAGGTTGAAAAGGCTTACGCCGGCGATATAGCGGCGCTTGTGGGCTTAAAGTTCACGGGCACCGGCGATACGCTCTGCGACGAGCAGCATAAAATTCATCTTGAATCGATGGAATTCCCCGAGCCGGTTATAAAGGTGGCGATAGAGCCCAAGACCAAGGCCGGTCAGGATAAAATGACCGCCGCGCTGATAAAGCTCGCGGAGGAGGATCCCACCTTCAAGACCTACACCGATGTTGAAACCGGGCAGACCATAATTGCGGGCATGGGCGAATTGCACCTTGAGATAATTGTCGACAGGCTCATTCGCGAATTCCGTGTTGAGTGCAAGGTGGGCAAGCCCCAGGTCAGCTACCGCGAAGCCATCGTCGCGCCCGTCAAGGGCGAAGGCCGCTTCGTGCGCCAAACCGGCGGTCACGGCCAGTACGGCCATTGCGTGGTGGAGTTTGCGCCGCAGGAGCCGGGCACAGGCTTTGTGTTCGAGGACAAGACCGTGGGCGGCGTTATCCCCAAGGAATTTATCAAGCCCATACAGGAGGGCATTGTGGAAGCCACGCGCGCGGGCGCTTTGGGCGGCTACGAGATAGTGGATCTCAAGGCCACGCTTGTTGACGGCAGCTTCCACGAGGTGGACTCCTCGGAGATGGCGTTCAAGATAGCTGGCAGCATGGCGCTAAAGAGCGCCTTGGAAAAGGTGGACAGCGTGCTGCTTGAGCCTATGATGAAGGTTGAAATACTCACTCCCGAGGATTACATGGGCGATGTTATGGGCAACCTTACCGCCCGCCGCAGCCGCATAGAGGGCATGGAAGCGCGCAACAACGTGCAGGCTATAAACGCCGTATGCCCGCTGAGCGAAATGTTTGGCTATTCAACAGACCTTCGCAGCCGCACTCAGGGACGCGGCACCTTCACAATGCAGTTCGACCACTATGAACAGGTGGCCGCGGGCGTTATGAAGAAGCTGCTCGGCGAGAGGAAATAAGAGTATTTGCGAAATGACGGCTAAGCTGTGCCAGCAGGGCGGGCCCCAGAGGCTGCGACCCCAGAGGCTGCGGCCTCCCCCGTGAACCCGCCGCTATAAGCGCCCGCTCGCTCATTATCGCGAAATCAAAAGATCGCACCGATGGGTGTTGAAATATAAAAAATACTACACAATTATATGGAGGCAATGAAAAAATGGCAAAGGCAAAATTTGAACGCACCAAGCCGCATGTAAACATCGGCACGATCGGCCACGTTGACCATGGCAAGACGACGTTGACCGCAGCGATAACGATGGCGCTGTCCCAGCAGGGACACGCGGCGGCGATGTGCTACGACGAAATTGACAAGGCGCCCGAAGAGAAGGCGCGCGGAATAACCATCAACACCTCGCACGTTGAGTATGAGACTGATACGAGGCATTATGCCCACGTTGACTGCCCCGGCCACGCCGACTATGTGAAGAACATGATAACCGGCGCCGCGCAGATGGACGGCGCGATACTGGTAGTATCC
>CAZZNN010000268.1:0-2375 GCA_964655605.1 uncultured Oscillospiraceae bacterium | reverse complement strand
GTTAGAATAATGCTGGCGCTTGGCACGGGCAGGGCGCGCACTACATGCTATCTCATGATAGGCGTTACGCTGCTTGCGCTCATAGCCGTTGCGCTTGGCGCCGTGACCGGATATTATGCGTCTGGCGAAATAATGAACGAGGCGTATGCCAAAGCGGTTGCCGAGCGGACGATAGACCTTCGCTTTAGCAATGTGTTTCTGCTTGGCGAGTCGACCGCCTTTAACGGCGCAATGGAGATGGATATAACCGACCCCGCTATCGCGGCGGGCGCGATATTCGCTTCGGCATTGGTATTCTCGCTGATAATGTCCTTCAACGCCATAAGCGCCGACCGCACGCGCGCAAACGCCAAAGGGCGCAAGGGCTCGAAAAAGCAATCGCTGCGCGCGAGGCTTTATCCATTCATTCTCGCCTGGCGCTCCATCACGAGAAACGGCGCAAAGAGCGCGGTGGTGCCATTCGTATCGATATGCATGGCGGTGCTCATGTGCGTATTCTGCGCGCAGTTAAATCAATATCAGCTCGACCTTGACGGCGTTTACGACAATATGGACGTTAAAGCCTATCTTACGAGCGTGAACGGCAAGAGCATAGACAAGCTTTCAATGCACGACCTTGACATTGCGCCAATAATGGATACGGGCTATATAAAGAGCGCCAACTACACCTCAACGCTCAACTATAAGACGCTTGCGCTCATCGAGCACGACGGCGCTCCCACAAACAAGGGCACGAACTTCACTCCGCCCACAGGCTTCTCATACGAAACGCTTTACGATTCCATAAGCTCTATGGAGAAGCTCGTGCTCACGAACAATGTATACACGGCTCCCGAATTCTATTTCGATAAAAAGCTGGATATAGATTTTATTTCGGGCTATTCGGCCAAGGTATTCTCAGAGCCCATTGAAGGCGGCACTATACCGGCGCTTGTGACGAGCGAATATCTATCCGCCAACGGCTATTCCGCAGGCGATATTATCCGCATTACGGCGTTCGTTCAGGGCGACGATGTGGAAATACTCTATCGTGACATCGATATAAAGGTCATAGGCACATACCCCAAGCTTTCAAATACGGACACCATATATATCCCTCTTGACACGAAGGATTATCTCACCCAAAGCATAGGCATGAACGCTTATGAGATACGCGGGCTTGTGGAAAAGGACGGAGAAGCGCTTGAAGCGCCCGCCGATTTCTATATTCCCGAGGATCCTGCTAGTCAGGAATATATGGACGTTTGCCACAAAATATCCAATTCCACGAACTTGATGGTGTTTACGAGCGAGCTTATGATCATGTTCGATTTTTCAACCGACGCGGCCGAGCTTGAGTTTATCAACGGCTACAGCGCGAACATATTCTCAGAGTGGTATACAGAGGAAACGAATGTCAAAATTCCGTGCGTGCTGCCAAGGAGCATTATGGCGCAATACAACTGCTCGCTTGGCGATGTGATCCGCATATCAAAGCTTTGGCGCGACGGCACGCTCGCGCCATGCTTCAATACTCGCGACTATATAATAGTTGGGCAGTATTCAAGCAATCCCACAACGATATATCTGCCCATCAACGCGGCATATATAGACGCGGGCGAGGGCAATTACGATTACGATTACAGCAATATATGCGGCGATATTCTGCACGACTTTTTCACTCAGGATGAAAGGCTTGCGTACATGACCGAGGAGAACGCGCCCAACACGATGGAAATAACCTACGACGATTACTCTTACGGCGTGTTCAGAGGCGAAAAGACCGCTTACTATATGCTCCGTTATAACGCGGTGAGCTTTACGCTGAAAAATCTTCGCGACCTTAACGCCTTTAAGGATAAGCTCACGGACATGGGCTTCTCAACGGTTGGCAAAATATCGCGCGTGCGCACTTTCATGGTTATAGACGACCAGGTATTCATGGATTCGGTGAACAACCTAACGCGGCATATAGAATACATGAACGTGCTCTATGTGGCTATATACGCAATATCAGTGGGCATAGGCTTCATAGTGTCATACCTTCTGACAAAGACGCGCAAGCCGGAATTCGCCATTATGCGCAGCATGGGCACGAGCAAGGGCAAGACCTTTGCGGCGTTCTTTATCGAGCAAACGCTGCTTTGCGTATTGGGCGTGCTGCTCGCCGTCGGCGGGAGCGCGTGGTTCTACGGCGCCTTGAGCGAATTGCAGTTCTATAGCGTGCTCGGCTATTTCGGCTGCTATATAGTGGGTATCGCCATAGCGATATTCGCCATGAACAAGACAAACGTTTTGCAGATACTCACCGCAAGGGAATAGGAGGATATATAAATGAGCTTACTTTCAATAAACAATGTTTCATACGCTTACCGCAACAAATATCAAACGGTGAA
>CAZZNN010000267.1:0-2389 GCA_964655605.1 uncultured Oscillospiraceae bacterium | reverse complement strand
CGCAGCTCATGCGAGGCGGCTGCGATAAACTCCGTCTGCCTGGCGCGCCCCTCCACAGCTGGGCGCAGCGCCCTGTCGATAAAGCTAACGCCTATAAAGCGCAGAAGCAGCAGGCTTAGCAAATAGCCCGCTCCGAAAATAATGAGCCGCCAGTCCTGCCACGGATTGTCGGCGGCCTTCGCGGCGACTAGTATTCTAAACGTACTGTCTATTGGAATAACGCTTACCACACCATAGAACAGCCTAGCGTCATACCAAAGCTCAAGCACGCGGCTCGTCCTGCGCGCGGCGGTCAAAGGAACAAGCGTCACGTCGAGCCCTTCGCCGCGCGCAATCTCCGTGACGCGCTCTAAAAGCTCAGTGCGCTCCATGCCGTCATCGCTATTGTATTGAAGCTTGTTTCCCGCGTCTGTAACGAAGAAATACATGCCGTTATTCCGCTCATATTCGCGGAGCGTACTATGGCTCACGGTGCTGTCCGTTTGCAGCCCTTCCGCAACAGCCGTGAACAGCGATAGAAAATTATCCTTATCCTTTTGACGCGTCTCGCGAATCGATAAAAGCGCGACAGTAATAAAAACCGCCGCGAGTATGAGCGCGGTGGTAATCGTATATAAGCGCGCGAGACGCGCGCGAAGGCACTTTTCATCCATCGCACTGCTCCTTCACAAGCTCATAGCCAACTCCGTGAACGGATTTGATTGCGGCGGGCGCTTGGAGCGCTTTTAGCCTGCGCCGCACAAAATAGATATAGTTATCCACATTCCCGTCCTCAACGGCCTCATCGCCGCCCCATACGCGGGCCAGAAGCTGCGCCCGGCTTATCACCTTTTGGGGATTTTCAAAGAAAAGCTCGAGCACCGCCGTCTCACGGCCTGAAAGGGTGGCTTCGCGAGCGCCGCGCGTGAGCTTGCGTTCGCTTACAAGAAGCGTAATATCTAAAAATGTAAGGCTGCCCGGCTCTTGAAGCGCGCTTGGGCGGCGAAGCAGCGCGCGTATGCGCGAGAGAAGCTCGCTCATGGCAAAGGGCTTTACGAGATAATCGTCCGCGCCCGCGTCCAGCCCGTCTGTGCGGTCGTTTACGGCGTCCATGGCGGTGAGCATTATAACTGGCGATGTGCTTCCATTCGCCCTAAAACGCTTCAGCAGCGTAAGACCGTCCACCTCGGGCAGCATGCGGTCCAATATGATCGCGCCGTAGGCGCAGTCCTTTAAATAATATTCGGCGTCCGCGCCATTTTGGCATATATCCACGGAATAGCCTTCCTTGGATAGATGCAGCTCAAGCGCCTCGCACAGCGCGGCGTCGTCCTCAATAAGCAAAAGCCTCATTTGACCTTCTCCCGATATTGTGATGGCTTTGTCAGCGCTTTTATGATACTTTATTTGGCTTGATATGGCAAGAAAAAGCCGCCTCGGCTATAAGCTGAAGCGGCCATGCTTCCAGAGATTTTTTTACACGCCTATGGCGCTGCCGCAGAACTCGCACTTGCCATTCGCGTCCGGTATTACGACCGCGCCGCAATAGGGGCATTTCATGCTCGCCCTTGGAGCGTTTGCCGCCGCGGCGGCTTCGCGCTGAGCGTCCCTCGCCTCCATGAGCGTGGACTTGATCTCATCAGCCTTCGCCTGCATTTCGCGATAAGCTACTCCGCCGCGCTGCTTGACCTCATCATCGTTTATCTGGAAGCGTATCTCGGAAAAATACGGCGTATTCACATAGATAACCATGTTGAAATCATAAGTATACTCATAGCGCGGGGGATTAAAGCTCACCTCTTTGCCCTCGGAGTCCTTACGGGTGAGCTCGTGCCTGCTTTCGTCAATATCGAGCGTGCAGCCGGTGGCCTGTGAAAAATCCATTACGTCCGGATTGACGCTGCGCCAATTTGACGCGCGCGTTGCAAGCCACTGGCGCTTATTCTCGTCGAAATAAATTTTCATGTTGCCGCCGATGGTTTTCGTGGGCGTGAACGCGGCAACTTTTCCCTCGTTGGCTTCACGGTAGGCAAGCTGCGCTTTTATCTCCGCAACCGTGCTTCCGCGGCGATCGTTAAAGAACGGCGAAAGCTTATTCGCGCATTCCTTGCACAGATTGCCGTCCTCAAGCTTACGGTTGCCCAAAAGCCCTATCTTTTCTCCGCATACGTCGCAATACTTTTTATCAAACAGACCCATAATATATCCCTCCATTATAAGGCGCTAACGGCCCTTATTTTGCTAATTTATCAGGTGTTGCCAAATGCCAGGCGCAATCGGCGGCAGCGCACTCTTTTTTTCTCCCGCTCAAGCCCACGGGTCTTGGCTCGCGGGAAGGCGGGCAGCGGTACGCCGCCCGCCTTAGCTTGTCGAAAAAGTCCTGTTCGGACTTTTTCGAGGTTGCAGATTT
>CAZZNN010000266.1:0-2425 GCA_964655605.1 uncultured Oscillospiraceae bacterium | reverse complement strand
GCGTACATGCCGCCGAAGCCGGATTATAAATCCCGGGGTTTATCGACAGTCTGAGCGGCGCTGTTTACAGCGCCGCTCAGACAATTTGTTTGCGTAAAATCAGCGATTCGCCTCATATTGCTTCAATAGCTCAACAAACAGCTCGGGAACCTTCGCCATGTTTTCAGGCGTCTCAACGAAGGATATGCGGAACTGCGTTTTGCCGGGATTTTCCTCGCCCTCCGGAATGTCGTAGAAGCCCTTGAGGGGCGCCACAAGAAGCGTCGTCTCAACGCCGTCTATCTTTACGGAGCCTTCCTTGGCGCAGTAGAGCACGAAGTCAACGCAGTCGAATCCGGGCTTCACAACGTCTCTTACATCTATTACGGAATAGATGGAAGCGTCGGGGCTGGAAACGATAAGCCTCGGCTCTGCCGCCTTTAAGCCGTTATACATTTTAAGGATAAGCTCCTTATAGTATTCACGGTTCTGCTTGCACCACGCGGCTATCTGCTCCTTGCTCTGATGCGCCAGAGCGCCGTAGATATACTGGCCGATGGCGTTCGCGCAGAGGTTGGCGGTGTATTCGGCGGTGGCGCGCGTGCAGAATTCGGCATTATCGGTGATAAGCGCGCCTATTCTAAGGCCGCAGGCATTCCATACCTTGGAGGCGGTGTCAATGCTTATCCTTCTGCCTTCTATGCCGGGAACATCGGCGTTGGTAATGCCCCAAATGCTCACAAGCTCAGCGTTTTCGCCGTAATACAATTCACGGTACGCTTCATCGCTTACCATCCATAGATTGTATTTTACGCAAAGAGCCGCCAGCTCTTTGAGGGTCTTTTTGTCATAAAGCTGTCCGCACGGATTGTCGTAAGGTATTACGAGCAGCGCGCCGGGGTTATTCGCCTTGATGGTCTTTTCAACCTCGTCCATGGTGGGGAGATTGAACTTGCCGTCCTTGCCGAGGCTGCGCTTTACGGTGATGGTCTTGCGGCCAACTCTTTCGGCAAAGGAAATGTAGTTAGTATAGGCAGGGTCTATCATCATGAAAGGCCTGTCGGAGGTGCCTGCGTCGCCGCAAACGCCGATGAGCAGTAATTCCATGCACGTTGAGCCGCCGTCCGTTACGAGAACATGCAGCTTATCCGCGTCAAAGCCCTGGCATTTCAATACGTTCCTGAAAGCGTCCTGACATTCGGCTGTTCCGCCTGTAGCGGTGTATCTGAGCACGCCGTTCTTGAACGGGCTTTCCTCCGCGCCGAGGTTGAACATTCTTTCCTTCATGGCGGGGTTAGTGGGAAGGGAAACGTTGCCTATCCCAACGTTGATCACCGCTTCGGGCTTAACCTTACGCTCGGCGTAGGTCATCTGCGCAAGTCTGACGTCCGAAGGCGTTCTTGACTGAAAGTGTTTTGATAAAACTGGGCTGTTCATGATAAACCTTTCTTGCAATCAATATTTAGCAAATGGCGATACCGCCCATGCCGCTTAGCTTCAACCGAATTATAGTAGACAAGCGCAGAATTGTCTATAGCTATTTCGTTAATTATACTGTTTTATTTGCGCTTTGCAACGCTCCTGCGCTATAGAAAAACGTGTGCGCGGCTTCCCCGGTGCGCGTATCGGGGAAGCCGCTTCTGTCGATCTGCGCTTTGAGCGTCAGCCTAGAAAGAAGCGCTGTATAATCGAGTAGGTGGTGTCATTTGTGAACTCGACGATCAAAGTGCCCTTACAGTAAGGGCAATAGTAATTCGCCACCGTGTCGGATATGGGGTGACGGATGGAACCTTCACCGCCGCACGGGCAGCGCACGACGCTGGGCGGCGTTCCCTGACCCGCGCCGCCGGACGCTGCGGCGACCTCGTCGTCGGTCAGCGCATGGCTGCGCGGCGGAACGTCCACGCCCTGTGCCCGGAGGAACGCCTCCGTGCTTCCATTCTTGACCGCCTCGTCAAAGGCTGCTTCCAGTTCTTTGTTTTTCGTAATTTCTCCGAAAAATGTTTCCATGCTTTTCATGTTGTGACCCCTTTCATGTCATTTTCTTATTATGGATTTACTCAAACAGTGGATAGGTTGCGCATGCCGGCATTGGGATACACAGTATATTGCCGTCGCCCCGAAAAGCGTGCTGTCAGCGGCGGCATTCGCCCCTTTGCGCAGCGTTCCCGGCGTTTTAGCCGCCCTGTTCATCCTTTGGCTCCCTACCCTGCTTTCTTTGTAAAAATAGTATACAGCGCCAAGCGCAACAAAAGCGCAACAGAGCTTTTGACGGTTGCATGCAAAAAAGCAGTTTGCCTTGCCCGCTCTTTTCTTTGGCTGCGCGATAGTAAAGGCTTTGTACTATCAATGCCCGTGAGGAAGTCGTTGCGAATACCGTACCGGCCATATTGACCGACCCTGAAACGGCCAAGCTATTTACCGAGAGGTTTGCAAAGGATAAAGG
>CAZZNN010000265.1:0-2454 GCA_964655605.1 uncultured Oscillospiraceae bacterium | reverse complement strand
CACCTCATCCGCCCCCTAACGGGGGCACCTTCCCCTCAAGGGGAAGGCTTTTGGGGGGAGTGCGCCGCCTGCGGGCGACCACCTCATCCGCCCCCTGGCGGGGGCACCTTCCCCTCAAGGGGAAGGCTTCAAAGCGCTATTCCGCTCTGCCCGTAACGAGTCCCAGCAGCGCCATTCTCAGGTACATGCCGTTGTGCGCCTGACGGAAATACGCCGCGCCGGAATACGAATCCACCTCGGTGGCTATCTCGTCCACGCGCGGCAGGGGGTGCATTATGGTGATGTCCTTCTTGGCGCACTTTAAGAGCTTATTATCGAGCACATAGCTGCCCTTGCAGCGAAGGTAGCTCTCCTCATCGGGGAAGCGCTCGCGCTGCACGCGGGTGACGTATACAAAATCGCTCTGCGCAAGCGCCGCCTTAACGTCGGTAGTCTCGGTGATGTCAGCGCCCTTTTCGCGCAGATCCTTTGTTATCTCGCCGGGCATTTTAAGCTCCTCGGGCGAGGCGAATATCATCTTGTTGCCAAACTGCTCCATGAGGTAGCCAAGGCTGTGCACCGTGCGGCCATACTTGAGGTCGCCGAGGAAGGTGATGGTCTGCCCGCCGATGTGGCCTTTTTCCTTGCGCATGGTGTATACGTCCAAAAGCGCCTGAGTGGGGTGCTGACGGGTGCCGTCGCCGCCGTTTATGAGCGGGTGCACGGCTATTCAGCCGCCTCTATTGCCGCGCCGGAGGTGGGGTGGCGCATTACGATAACGTCAACATAGCCGTCTACGGTCTTTAGCGTGTCCTGCCAAGTCTCGCCCTTGGCCTGCGACGATACCGACGCGTTGCCAAGGTCAATAGTGCTCGCGCCAACGCGCTGTATCGCTGAGTTGAACGAGAGGCGCGTGCGGGTGGACGGCTCGAAGAAAAGCGTCGCCACGAGCATGCCCTCAAGATCCTTTATCGCCTCGCCGCGCTTTACGCGCTGCTCATAGATCATTGCGGTATCCATTATGTGACATAATTCCTGTGTGGTGAAATCGTAGCCGTTTACAACGTCTCTGCCTTTGAAATTAAATTCCATGTATCTTCCCTCCGTTTATTTATTGACGTGAATTGCGCCCGGCCGTTATGCTTCGCCGCGTAGAGCGGTATTTCTCTCGCCGGTACGCTAAAATTATATATATTCAATATGCAAAATGTCAATCGCGCGGGGCATGATGAATTGGAATGCATTGGCGTGGGTCGATAAGGGTTGGTTATTTGAAAAAGCGCGAGCCAAAGCCCGCGCTGGCTTATCGACTCCGCCCTTACTTTTTTATCACAATATGTATATCCACGCCGTCCGCCATATCCGTCTGCTCGACCTCTATGCGCATGCCGGCTTCGCGGAGCTGATTTACGGCCTGATTCATCGTGTTCATGAAAAGGCGGTAATCCTTAACGAGACGGATTATCATCGGGCGCGGCTTCGCGCCGTCGGCCTTTTCGTCGTAAAGCTTGTCGAGCGTCTTTTCAACGAATTTCTCCGCGTCCTTCACGCTCATGCCCTTTTGCGCCATCTTTTCAGCGGCGCTAAGGCGAGTCTTGTCGTCCTTGAATTTTAAAAGCGCGCGCGCGTGACGCTCCGTAAGCCCGCTCTCAACGAGCTTCTCCTTCACCTCCGGCGCGAGCTTTAAAAGCCTCAGCTTATTCGCCACGGCGCTCTGGCTCTTGCCAACGCGCTCGGCAAGCTGCTCCTGCGTGAGGCCGTAATTATCTATCATTTTTTGATAGCACTGCGCCTCCTCAAAATAGTTGAGGTCCTCGCGCTGAAGATTTTCGATAAGCGCCATGATGGCGCTTGTTTCGTCCTCGAGCGCCTTTTGCACAACGCACATCACGCGCTCCATATTCAGGCTCTTCACCGCGCGCAGGCGGCGTTCGCCCGCCACGAGCTCATAGCGCCCCTCGCCGTGAGGCGCCTCGCGCACGAGCAGCGGCTGAATAAGCCCAACCTGCGCTATGGACTTGGCAAGCTCGTCAATGCCGCCCTCCTCAAACGTCATGCGGGGCTGATATGGGTTCACGTCAATAAGCGCCACGGGAATTTCTCGCAGCAGCTTGTCGGCCGCAATGCCGGCCTCATTAGGATCGAATACAGGCATGATCGCCCTCCTGTGGGGAAAAATATATATGTATTATACCATATATTGATGTGATTTGGAAAGGGGGCGGAGCCGCTATAGCGCATGAGAGCCGCTATAAGCGCAGGAGAGGCGAAACCATGCGCATATTGCGGCGTTATTTTATCATAATTGCGCCATTTACATAAGCGGCTTTTTCTTTATCTCGGCGGCGCTGCGCGGATATTTCTCCGGCGTGGGCGCGAGCTTTTTGACTATTACAACGCTGCGCTCGCCCCATGCGGCGTCGAGCTTTTCAGTCTTGGCCTCGGCGCGAAGCTCCGCCAGCGCGCGCGCCGCAG
>CAZZNN010000264.1:0-2459 GCA_964655605.1 uncultured Oscillospiraceae bacterium | reverse complement strand
ACCGGCGATTACATTGTGCTCTCCGGCACTCCCAATGTGAATATGGCCATAAATCCGGAGGTTGACGGCGGCATAGGCACGATAGCCATGGTGGTGAACATGATACCCCACGTCATCAACGCCGATCCCGGCCTCAAGACCATGATAGATTTGCCCGTACCTCGCGCTATAATGGGCGATTTCAGGGATTATATAAAGAGATAAAGAAAGAAGGCAACACAATGGCAAAGAAGGGCGATTTTGTTCTGACGCACACCGTGGTGCTCACGCCCGAACAGCGTGCGCCGCAAGTACCCGAGGACACGCATAAGGTGCCGCTTGAGCAATGGGTGAAGGGCTATCTTCAAAACGACGCCGAGATAGGCGCAGAGGTGACCGTCAAGACCCGCACCGGCCGCATGGTGAAGGGTACGCTCATAGAGGTGAACCCCCGTTTCACGCACGATTTCGGCGAGTTTGTTCCGGAGCTTCTCGAAATAGGCGACACGGTCAGGGAGATAGTTTTTGGGGGTGACGCAAAATGAGAGATAATTCATACGAAGCGGTAATGTCGCGCAAAAATGAGATAATGCGCGAGGCGATAGGCATGGATTATTCCAAATTCGAGTCCGGCTCGATAGCCTTCGATTACGAGGGCATGATGGCCGCTACGGGCTACCGGATAGAGGATATAATCCGCATACAGAACGAGCTTTCAATAGGCAACACGCCTATAATTGAGCTTCGCAACGTCACGGCGCTCGCGCGCAAGCTTGCGCCAAAGGGCAAGGGCGCGAGGATATTCATAAAGGACGAGGCGGCAAACCCCTCGGGCAGCTTTAAGATACGCCGCGCGGCCACGGCCATATACACGGCCAAGAAGCTTGGCTATAAGGGCGCTATCTCCGCTACCAGCGGCAATTACGGCGCGGCGGTGGCTTCGGTGTGCGCAATGCTCGGCCTCAAGTGCATAGTGGTGCAGGAGTGCTATGATTCAAGTGGCAAGGGACAGCCTGAAATAATTGAAAAGCAGCGCAAATGCGAGGCGCTCGGCGCTGAAGTCGTGCAGCTCACAGTCGGGCCGGAGCTTTTCTATGCGTTTTTGCGTCTCCTTGAGGAGACTGGCTACTTTAACGCCTCGCTCTATACGCCATACGGCATAGTGGGCGTTGAGACGCTCGGTTTTGAGCTTGCCAATCAGTTTAAGCAAAAATACGGCCGCGACGTTGACGCGGTGGTATGCACAAACGCGGGCGGCGGCAACCTCACCGGCACTGCGCGCGGCCTTATAAAGGCTGGCAGCAACGCAAAGGTGATAGCGGCGAGCGTGAATTTAAAGGGGCTTCACATGGCGAGCGATACGCAGTTCAACAAAAAATCGTTCACCACCGGTCACACGGGCTTTGGCGTGCCGTTTTCCACCTGGCCGGACAGGAGCGACGTTCCCCGCAGCGCGGCGCGTCCGCTTCGCTATATGGACGAATATGTCACCATCACTCAGGGCGACGTTTTCTATATGACTGAGGTCTTAGCCTCCTTGCAGGGCATAGAGCGCGGTCCGGCGGGCAATACAAGCCTTGCAGCAGCATTTGCCCTCGCGCAGGAGATGGACGAAGATGCGTGCATAGTGGTGCAGGAGACCGAGTATACGGGCGCTGGCAAGCACATCAATCCGCAGCTTGCGTTTGCAAGGTCAAACGGCATAGACGTGCGCTTTGGCGACCCCGCCGAGGAAGTGCCGGGCAAGAATATAATTCTTCCCGCCCACCCGTCCATGATAAAGGCCACCGAGTACGATTTGGTGAAAATGCGCAAGTCGCTCATAAAGAACGCGCTTGAGCACACGAGTGGCAGATATGACGATAAGGATATTGATTTCCTCGCCGAGGAAACCAAGACCGACAGACAGTTTGTGGAAGCAACAATAAAGGAAATTAAGGGGTAAAAATGCGATAATCGTCAAGGACGATTATCGCTTGGGAGAACGCGAAGCGTTCTCCGCGTGGAAATACGCTAATCGTCAGAGACGATTATCGCTTGGGAGAACGCGAAGCGTTCTCTGAAGAGGAAATACGCTAATCGTCAGAGACGATTAGCGCTTGGGATGACGCAAAACCTTCGGCGCGTGCAACCGAACCAACCGTGGATAAATCGTGGCGGGCGGATAATATCCGCCCCTACGGTGAACATCGAAAGCCTTCCCCTTGAGGGGAAGGTGCCCCCAAAGGGGGCGGATGAGGTGGCCGCCCGCAGGCGCGTGCTTCCCCACCCCAAACCGTCAGGGCGAACCGCCGCGGGCGGGGCACCTCATCACCGCATTGCCAACCTATGGTTACCAATGCGGAGCTTCCCCTCAAGGGGAAGCCTTTATCCTGCCGCAGCCTCGGCGGGCAGCAGCCCCCCCGTACCGCGTGAGGACGCGAAGCCTTCGGCGCGTGCAACCGAACCAACCGTGGATAAATCGTGGCGGGCGGATAATA
>CAZZNN010000263.1:0-2465 GCA_964655605.1 uncultured Oscillospiraceae bacterium | reverse complement strand
TCTTCAAATGCCCCGTCTTTTCATCAAGCTCAAGCGTTTCATAGCAGGTATACCCAAGCCCGCGATTGAACGACCCCACGAGCTGCCCCTTTACGAGGTCGGGGTTCATCGCAACGCCGCAGTCGCCATATATGAGCACGCGCGGGAAGGATATAACGCCCGTCTCGGTGTTCACCTCGGCTTCGACAAAATGCGTCGTAAAGCACGGCGGGCAATTCTTCTGCCTGTAGCTATCGGTATAGGCCATGGTGCCCCAGCTCATTATCCACGCCTTGCGCGCGACCTCATTTATGGTCATGCTCTTGGCCGGGTAATTCTTCACCTGAACGCGGCCCTGGTGCTCCTTGGCGTCCATTACCACCTCAAGGTCGCCGGGGTTTTCGTCCATCATGCGCCCGGCGTACTCAAATAGCTTCTCGCGCACCTTCATGGCCGCGTTCTTCGCCGCCGCACCGCCGCAGTAAACGCCGCGCGTCGCGTGGGTGCACACGTCGTATGGGGTGTTCATAGTCTCGGCGGGAGACAGGCCGACCAGGTCATAAGGCACCTGCAAAACCTCCGCCACTATCTTCCTTAGCGCGTCCCATGTGCCGCCGCCGTGATCGGCAACTGGCGATATGAGGTCTACCGAGCCGTCCTCATTTATCTTGACGGTGGCGCTTGAATAGTCGATTACCTCGCCCTCTTTGGGGCCGCCCGTGCCCGAGCAGTGGAAGCCGCGAGCAACGCCGCTGCCGCGCCTTATAACGCCCGTCTTATCCTCGGCCTTGCCGCGCTCGTTAAAATTGAATACCTTGCGGCCTTCGACGAGGCTCTCCTCAACTCCGCTCGATTTGATAATTGAGCGAATGGTCGGCCCCTGTCCCCAGAACTCGTCGCCCGGGCCGCGATAATTTTTGAGCCTGAAATCTATGGGATCAAAGCCCATCTCATCGCAGATTATGTCAATCATGCTCTCCACGGCGAAATTCACCTGCGGATTGCCATAGCCCTGCATAGCGCAGCAGGGGGTATTATTGGTGTATACGGCCGTGCCCTCAAAGGCGATATTTCCCTGATATTTATACAGCGACGCAAACCAGCCCGACGTACACCCAAGGAAGGGCAGCGGCTGCACCTGATGCGCGCCGAAATCCACCAGCGCCTTCACATAACCGGCGGTTATAACGCCGTCGTTGGTGACGCCAAAGCGGACGGTATATTTTGACGGATATTTATGGTGCGAATAGAAATCCTCCTCGCGCGAGCTTGTAAGCTTCACGGGACGGCGCGCCTTGAGCGCGAGCGCCGCGCAGATAGGGATAACGGTGTTCACCTGAATGGACGAGCCGAAAGCGCCGCCGAACGGGAGCTTTTTCACATTCACCTTGCTAAGCGGCATTTGCAGGCAATACGCCAATAGATGCCTCGTGCCGTGTATGCTCTGGCAGGTTCCCCAAACCGAGAGCGTGCCGTCCGGCTCCGGCTTGCACACGGCGCACTTTGGCTCAAGCTGCGCGTGATATATGCGGCCAAGCGCGAAATCGCGCTCGAACACCTTGTCCGCGCGGGCAAAGCCGTCCTCGACGCTGCCCTCATATATATTGCGGACTACGCCTATATTGTTTTTGACCTTGAGTTCCTTTTCATCGAGATATATCGTGTCGTAAAGGGCGGGCGCGCCGTCCTTGAGCGCGTCCTCGGGAGTGAAAACCGCGTCTAAAACCTTGTATTCGACCTTGAGCGCGCGCAGTGCCTTAAAGGCAAGCTCCTCCGTGTCCGCCGCCACCGCCGCAATAGGCTCGCCAACGTGGCGCGCCTTGTTTGGCAGTATCATTCTGTCCCTATACGTTCCGGACGGGGTGGAGACGCTGCGCTCGTTGTATACGGTGTGCGGCACATCGTTATAAGTGAGGGTGACCGCGCCCATGGCCTCGGCGGCCGAGGTGTCTATCGATATGATCTCCGCGTGCGGATAGGGGCTTCTTAAAACCGCCGCGTACATCATGCCGGGGATAATGAGGTCGGAGGCGTACTGCATGGCGCCCGTGGCCTTGGCCGCGCCGTCGCTCCTTGGGGTGTTGACGCCTATCATCGAGCGGCAATACTCCTCGCCGTGGGGCGCGTTCTTGGGTTCGAGATGGTTAAGGTACAAATATATCACTCCTTTTTTGGAAAGTAATTTCATATACATATTATATCATTAAGCCGTGGGCGTGGGTACGGGTTTGGGTGCATAAACGCTATCAAATATATTTATTCATGCAGTGCGAATTATAAGGGTTTTAAGGCGTTTTCGCCCACGACAGCGTTATTCTTGGGTGGGTATAGCGGGCGAATGGGGGTGCATAAATCGCGGACTGATCAACGCCAACCCGCGGTTGGCTTTACGCTTCAAAATAGGCAAAGCCTGTTTTGCGTTGTTCGGCGGGGATAGAAATCGTGCGGGTATCCGTAGGGCGGGGGCTTGCTCCCGCCGGGGGGGT
>CAZZNN010000262.1:1443-2472 GCA_964655605.1 uncultured Oscillospiraceae bacterium | reverse complement strand
GGGCATGGCGGAGGGAAATTCCGCCGCGAGGGCGGTGCGGGGGTGCGGCGGGGGCAATTCCGCCGCGACGGCGGGAGCAAGCCCCCGCCCTACGGGGGTGTGCCGCAGCGTTTGCGGCGGCGGGGGTGTGCCGCAGCGTTTGCGGCGGCGGGGTTATGCGCCGTACATTCGGGAGGCTAGTATGCTTAGGAGGCGGTTATGATTTCTGTATACTGTGGCGACGGAGCAGTTTAGGAGCTCCGCTAGCTCCTCGAAGGTCTTTTGGCGCATGTAATGCTCCGGAATTATCCTATAATATTCGTCGCTCTCTATATACGCGAGAGCGCGCTTGACGCGGGCTACCTCGCGCTTGGTGCTTTGGAGGCGGCGCTCTAAAAGCTCGAGCTGCTTCTCCCACGCCTCCTCCCTCGTTATGCGCATGCCCGGCCTCACCGCGAGCGCAACGGACATGCTGCGCTCCGGCGTGCCTAAGGGCCCCGCCTCGGTTAAATCGTCTATCTCGTCCTTTAGCTCCTCCGCCCTCGCGAGAAGCCCCGGCAGCCCCCATAGCCGCCGCTTCGCCATGCCGGCCGCGCGCTTTCCATCGAGCGAGTCGAACTGCGCGAGCGCCTCAAGCTCGCTTCCGCAGAAAACGCCGTCCGCGCCGCTCAGCCGCGAGCGCCGTGTATTCTTACCCTGTGGCATTATATCACTTCCTTGCAAATCAGTTTCGTGTCTCAAAGAGATACTATCATTGTTATAATATGGAGAACAATACCAAATATGGTACCGCAAAAGGTGTCGAAAACGGTACTGCGATAAAAATATGAGAAACTTTTGAGAAAATGATGATAGTGACGGGGAGAAAGTCAAGTGATAGTATGGGTATGCGGTGCAAGGGGCTGCATACAGCAGCATAGAAAGGAGACAAATGAATAGATCTGGCACGCTTACAATTCATGGCACGCCGACGCCGCGTCAGCGTGCTTTTTTTATGTCCGCGGCGCGGCACACGGCGCCGGGAGCGACGGCGCGCACCGCGACCCGGAA
>CAZZNN010000262.1:0-1433 GCA_964655605.1 uncultured Oscillospiraceae bacterium | reverse complement strand
ACACGGCTTACGGCGGGGCGCGCGGCGGCGGCAAGAGCTGGGCGCTCAGGCGCAAGCTCGTCATGCTCGCGTTCGCGCACGAGAATCTCAACATGCTGCTTTTGCGCCGCACCTACGGCGAGCTTGACGAAAATCACGTACTGCCGCTAAGGCGCGAGCTGGGCGGCTTTGTCGATTACGACAAGAGCGCGCGGCTTTTCACATTCCCCACCGGCTCGCGCATAAAGCTTGGCTATTGCGAGAACGAGGACGACGTGTATCGCTATCAGGGGCAGGAATACGAGGTTATCTGCCTTGAGGAGGCGACGCATTTTTCGCTGTCGCAGATGAAATTCATCACCACCTGCAACCGCACGGCGCGGCGGGATTTTCGCCCGCGCATGTATTACACATGCAACCCCGGCGGGGTGGGGCACGACTGGGTGAAGCGTCTTTTTATCGACAGGGACTATTCCTGCGGCGAAAACGCGGAGGATTACGCGTTCATACCGGCGCGGGTGTATGACAACGTATATCTTATGGAGGCCGACCCCGGCTATGTGAAGGTGCTTGAGGCGCTGAGCGAAAAGCAGCGCAGGGCGTATCTCGACGGGGACTGGGACGTGCTCGCGGGGCAGTATTTCCCGGAGTTTTCGCGCGCGAGGCACGTTGCTCAGCCGGAGGAGATACCCGCGTGGCACAGGCGGTTTTGCTCTATGGACTGGGGCTATCGCGACCCGACCTGCGTGCTTTGGCACGCCGTTGACGGCGAGGGGCGCGTGACGACGTATCGCGAGCTGTATGTGAACAACATGCTCGCGGGCGAGGCGGCGCGGCGCGTGAGGGCGCTGAGCGAGGGCGAGAAGATAGAATACACAGTGGCGTCGCCCGATATGTGGCACAAGCGCGGCGGGCTTATTGAGGCTGAGGGCGGGCGGCATGGCGAGTGTCTTGCGGAGGTTTTCGCGCTCGCGGGCGTGCCGCTCATACCCGCCGATAACGACAGGGTGGCCGGGTGGATGAGGGTGAGGGAATATTTGACGGGCGAGGGCGCGCCGTTTTGGCGGTGCTTTTCGTGCTGCCCGAATCTTATCCGCACGCTGCCGAAGCTTCAATATGATAAGCATAGCCGCGAGGACGCGGCGCAGGGCGACGACCACGCGCCGGAAGCGCTCAGGTATGGGCTGATGTCGCGGCCGGGCAGGAGCGGGATCGTGAGGACGGTGAGGAGAGAGAAGGGGCCGCTGGAATACTAAGCGCTTCGCGCTTTCGCTCTGACGCGGCGCTTGCGCTTTCGCTCTGACGCAAGCTGTCAGAGCGAGACCCTTCGGGGGGGTTCATATTTGCCTCTCGCACTGCGGTGCTCACGGGCGGCAAATATGAGAGGAAAAAAAGCTCCGCTTTTATTCCGTTTTGACGCGCAGGTCGTCAAAACGGATTGTGTGCGCCTGCGG
>CAZZNN010000261.1:0-2479 GCA_964655605.1 uncultured Oscillospiraceae bacterium | reverse complement strand
GGCGAAGCCGCCGAAGCCGGATTATAAGTCAAGGGCTGCGGCCCTTGACAATCCCAGGGTTTTTTGACAGTCCGAGCTCCCCTTTAGGGGAGCCGTTTTTTTGAGGGCGGGCAAAGGGACTCGAACGGGCTGGGAGTGAATGCCAGCACCCCGCCCGCCCGCAGGCGGGGCGAGTCCCCCTATCTATTCAACTGCCCTACAACATATTCCCTTATCTCATCAGCCGTTGGCGAAGCGCCCTTGCATGGGATATTCTGCCTTTCGGCTATCACGTCGGGAACGTCGGCCTTGAGGCCGCAAAATAGAGCCGCCTCCAGCTCGCGGCGAGCGTCCTCCTCGCTTATGCCCCTGTCTCTTGCCATCTGCCTTATAGCGCGCTGTGTTCGCGTCAACTTTTCCATGATAACTCCTTAAGCTTTCTTTATATGGAAAATAATGACATTTACTAAGTGTCATATTTTAGCATAGCTTACCATATACTTTCTTACATGACAATCACTGAATGTCAAAAAGGAAGCTGCGGAAATAAGAATGTATAAAAACAAAGCTGCGAACGGCGCGAACAATATCTGCGGCGAAAAAATCAAAAAAATCAGGGAAACGCTGCCGGGCAGGCCGTCGCAAAGGGCGTTTGCGGACATGCTGCAAATAGCCGGGCTCGACCTTGATAAAAATGCCGTGCAGCGCATAGAAAGCGGCAAGCGCTTCGTCACGGACATAGAACTCAAGGTGATAGCAAAAATCCTTAACGCTTCGTATGCGGACCTTCTCGACGGCTGAATTTACGCAACGGAATGAGTGGACTCGCGCGCCATATCTACGATATAATAAATAAAAAAAGGCATACAGGATTATATAATGAAGCTTCGTTTTCTCATCGCGACCGCCCTGCTCGCGGCGCTTATATGCGTGCTGGCGCCGTGGACGGCGCCCATTGGCGCGGTGCCTATCACGCTTGCCACATTCGCCGTGTATCTTGCGGGCGCTGTGGGCGGAAAAAAGCGCGGCGCGCTCGCGGCGACGGTGTATGTGCTAATAGGCGCGTGCGGGCTTCCAGTGTTCGCGGGCTTTGTTGGCGGCGCACAGACGCTTTTGGGGCCGACGGGCGGTTTTTTGCTCGGCTATATACCGTGCGCGCTCGTAACGGGCGCTTTTGCTGATAAGCACGGCGAAAAAAAGTGGGCGCTGCCCGTGGGCATGCTCCTCGGCACGGCGCTTCTCTACGCGCTCGGGGTGACGATGTTCATGCTGCAAACAAAGACCGGGCTTAAAAACACGCTGCTTTCGTGCGTGGCGCCGTTTCTCCCGGGCGACGCGCTCAAGCTCGCGCTCGCGAGCGCAATAGGCTATCTCGTGCGGCCGCGGCTTAAAAAATTTCTCGGGAAATAATGCTTTGTGGCTTTTGCGCACGGACGGCGGGAGGTATATTGACTTATTTGTGAAGAATAATGTAAGCTTACGGCACGCGGCTTGCTAAAAGCCGCGTTTTGATATAGAATTATTATACAAATTTCATATACGAAAGGGAGGATAGCTATGCCGGGAACTATAAATAATGAGTTTGGCTGCATTACCGTTGCTGAGGACGCGATAGCCGTTATCGCGGGAAGCTGCGCCACAGAAAATTATGGAATAGTGGGCATGAACTCAAAGCGCGCTGCGGATACGCTGTGGCATCTTGTTGGCGGCGACAATCAAAAGCGCGGAGTAAAGGTAGCCGTGGGCGAGGACGGGGACGTGAATATCGATTTGTTTGTCACGCTTATTTACGGCGCGTCAATACCGGCGGTCGCGCGCAACGCCATAGAGAACGTGCGCTATCGCGTGCAGGATATGACGGGGCTAACCGTGCGCAACGTGAACGTTTTTGTCGAAGCGGTGCAAAGCTGAAAGTAAACCTTCAGCCAAGCGTTTTGCGGCTTATGCAAAAAAGCAAATGAATCGCGCAGCTATGCGTCGATGATATTTTCTTATGCAAAACCACACGCAATTTCGGCAAGAGAAGGCTTTCGCAAACGAAAGCGATGGCCGTCATCATGATTTTTCCGCGTAAAGCGGCTGGGCCGTGGCTTTGTGCTGTAAAAAAAGCGGCCCGTTAGGAGGAATTGATGGAAAATCTTATAAGCGGCGCTATGCTCAAGGATATGTTCCTCACCGGAGCCGCGTTGCTTGAAAGAAACAAAAAGCTTATCGACTCGCTAAATGTTTTTCCCGTGCCGGACGGAGATACGGGAACGAATATGACCATGACCATGCAGGGCGCTGTGAAGGAAATACGCGCGTGCAAGGGCATGTCGGCGGGCGATATAGCGCAGGCGGCGGCCTTGGGCGCGCTAAAGGGCGCGCGCGGCAACTCGGGAGTTATACTTTCGCAGATATTGCGAGGCTTTTCAAAGGAGCTTGCGGGCGCCGAGGAGCTTGACGCGCAGCATTTCGCGCGCGCTATGCAGCGCGGCACGGAGGCGGCGTATAAGGCCGT
>CAZZNN010000260.1:0-2498 GCA_964655605.1 uncultured Oscillospiraceae bacterium | reverse complement strand
ATATACTCGCGCTCAACGCGGCCGTCGAGGCGGCGCGCGCGGGCGACGCGGGCAAGGGCTTCGCGGTGGTGGCGGACGAGGTTAGAAACCTTGCGTCAAAGAGCGCGGACGCCGCCAATAACACTACTTCGCTCATTCAGGCTTCCATCGCGAGCGTGCAGCACGGCAGCGAAATCGCCAAGATTGCGGCCGAGTCGCTCGAAAACGTGGTCACGCTCACCGGCGACACGCACAATATGATAGATAATATCTCCGTGCAGTCCGAGCAGCAGGCCATCGCCATAAGGCAGATAACCGAGGCCATAGAGCAGATTTCAAACGTTGTGCAGAGCAACAGCGCCATCGCGGAGGAAACAATGGCCGCCAGCGAGGAGCTGGACGCCAAAGCCAGAGAACTCAAAACCATCGTCGATCGCTACACAGTTTGAACACAAAATCGCGGACTAACCGTCCGCTTGCTAAAGAACCACCGGCCAGCCGGTGGTTCTTTGTGCTATGAAGGGGTAGAGGATAATTGAGGCGGGGGTTCTTTGTGATTCCTAGCTTCTCTGGCAATCCCCGTAGGGCGGGGGCTTGCTCCCGCCGCGGGTCTGCACCCCGCCCGCAACGGCGGCAATTCCCGTAGGGCGGGGGCTTGCTCCCGCCGCACGCGTCTGCACCCCGCCCGCAACGGCGGCGTTCCCCGTAGGGCGGGGGCTTGCTCCCGCCGCGCGTGTCTTTTCCTGCGCCGCTGCGGCCGCGCCGCCGTCTCATAATATATCTCCTCAAATCTTGCCAACCCCCCGTTTTTGCGGTATCCTATCTTATATAAACCAAACAAAGGGGGAGACCAATGAACACAACTCACAATTCACCGGTACGCGAGCAGGTCGAAGCGCTCAGCCCCGAAATGCTTGCCTCGCTCAAGGCGCTTTTAAGTATCCCAAGCGTAAAGGATATGCCCACCGCCTCCAAGGGCGCGCCCTTTGGCGAGGGCATCGGCCGCGCGCTCAAATATTCGCTTTCGCTCGGCGAGTCGCTTTCCTTCCACAGTGTCGACCTTGACGGCTACTGCGGCTATATCGAATACGCCCCCTGCGGCCCCGACGCGGAGCAGCTGGGCATAATGTGCCATCTCGATGTCGTCCCCATCGGTGAGGGCTGGACTCACGACCCCTTCGGCGCGGAGATCGTCGACGGCCGCCTTTACGCGCGCGGCGCTCTGGACGATAAAGGTCCCGTCATATCCACGCTTTACGCTCTCGCCATTGCAAAGAAGCTCGCCGGCGCGGACAATTTCAAGCGCAACGTCCGCATTATCCTCGGCTGCGACGAGGAGAGCGGCTGGGAGTGCATGGAGCATTACAACGAATGCGAAAAGCTGCCCACGCTCGCTTTCTCGCCCGACGCGAGCTACCCGCTCGTCAATTCCGAGATGAATATTTTTCACATCACCTTCGCGCGCAAATTTTCCTCCAAGCTCCGCTTCACGGCGGGCGAGCGCGCAAACGTCGTGCCGGGCAAGGCCGAAGCCTTCGTCCCGCTCGCGCCCGACTCGATATTGCCCGTGGCTGAGCTCATGCTCGGCTCGTCCTTCCCGTTTGATGTCACGCCCGCTCCTGGCGGCTCAAATATCCTCGTGAGCGGCGTCAGCGCCCACGGCTCTCTCCCCGACGACGGCAAGAATGCCATGCTCGCGCTGCTTAGCGTGCTTGCGCAGCTCCCGCTCGCCGCCGAGGACAAATACACGCTCAATCTCCTCTACAATGCCTTCAAGCTCGATACGCACGGGCAGGGCTTCGGCCTCGACGAAACCGACGCTTCCGGCCGGCTCACGCTCAACCCCGGCGTCATTTCGTGGGACGAAAACGGCCTTAACGCCCTTACGCTCGACATTCGCGCCCCTCTCATGCTCGATGAGGCCGCCATTACCGCGCGCCTTAAATCGAAATTGGGCGAGTTTGAAATAACGAGCGCAAATTTTACCGCCGGTCATTATGTTGACCCGTCGAGCGAGCTCGTCACAAAGCTCATGAAGATATATCGCGACCTTTCCGGCGACACAAAGACGCAGCCCCTCGCCATAGGCGGCGGCACCTACGCCCGCTGCATGCCCGGCATCGCCGTCGCGTTCGGCCCCGAGTTCCCCGATAAGGAGGCCCCCGTCCACATGCCCGACGAATACCTCACCATAGAGGATTTCATGTTCAACACCGAAGCAACCGCCGAAGCCATCTTGGCTCTGGCTACCAAATGACGCGCTAACCGCGCGTCTTGGGAAAAAGCGCCCGCCGGGCGCTTTTTCGTTCCCGTGCCAACTGCAAATGAGAGATGGGCGCTAGCCGCGCGGGTGCGCATCGCCGTCGCGCTGGAAATTTTTCCTCCGCCGTGTCCCTGCACCGCACCGCCGTCGCGGCACAATCCCCGTAGGGCGGGGGCTTGCTCCCGCCGCGCGGGCGCACTGCCGTTGCGGTGGAATTTTTTCCCCCGCCGTGTCCCTGCACCGCACCGCCGTCGCG
>CAZZNN010000259.1:0-2511 GCA_964655605.1 uncultured Oscillospiraceae bacterium | reverse complement strand
CGCGCCTATGTTGATATGAAGGGCGAGTGGAGCGATTGGTGCAGCTGGGGCGTGTGGAAACCAGAGATAAAGCGCGGGTGCAGCAATGATGAAAACGACCTCGCCTATATAGACACCGATACGCTCACAATAAAGGGCTCAAGCGGTGAAACGGCGAGCCTTGTGCAGCTAAAGGCTGTTTTAAAGGCAAATGAAAGCGGCGAATCGCCCGTTGTGAGCCAGGTGGCGGCGACATATAAAAATACGCTTGATGGACAGGCGATAGCGCCCGCATATTACGGCGAAGCGCTTGAGCTTCCCGCAAGCGTTATACTCGATACCCCCGCGTATTCGCAGAATATCCGCGAGCGCACCATAGCGGGCGTTATATGCAGCGCAACCACTATTACCGTGCTTTTAAACGATAGGGGCGAGGATCTTTTGCCTGAGGAGGTGGCGCTGGCCAACTATGATTCCCAATATGAAGGCTTTGGCAACTGGGCCTTCAGCGTGGCGGCGGCGGGCGCTTTCGGCTATGAGGCGAGCTGCCAGTATGCAGACCTTGACGTTTTGCGTCAGGAGCTGGCGCACGGCTATTCGGTGGGTCTTAGCGTTAGATATTCAAGCTCCTCGCTTGAGGGCGCGCCCATTTCCTCAACAAACGGGCATCTTATCACCATTACCGGCTATGAAAATATTGACGGCGTTGATTATTTCTATTCGAGCGACTCCGCCGCCGGCAACGACCCTGGCTGCGTTGTGCGCTATCGCGCGGATCAGCTTGATAACTGCTGGCCGAGCAAGGTTGCGTATATAGTTCACGATAAGGACGAGAGCGCCGCCAAGTATGCGCCAAGGCGCGTCGCGGCGGAGCTTGTGCCGCTTGAGGGGCAGGAGAATGCCTATACGCTCATGGCGGACGGCGAAGCCATTGAAATAAACAAGAATATTTCCGCCATGAAGCTTCGCGCCGACGGCGGCGGAATTATCGCTTTTTATGTTGAGGAGGCTGATAAGGCCGCGATGCCCGAAAAGGTGAAGCTCACCACCGCCAACAGCGTTATCCGCTACACTGTTATGGCGGGCGATAATTTCCTCTCAATAGACCCGGAAGCCACCCTCGCGGGAATTGGCGATAAGGGCACCGCACATATATTCGTGATGATGAACAATGGCGTTACATACGAAGCCTCGCTCGCGCTTGAGACAGCGGCTGCAGCAGAGCCAACGGCAGCGCCTCAGCCCGAGCCTACCGCCGCTCCTGAGCCCACTAAAGCGCCTGCTGAGGAACCCCAGGCCTCCGCCGCACCCGCGACGGCACAGCCCACCCAAGCCGCAAGCCCCGTTATATGGATAATCGCTGCGGTGGCGGTGGCAGCGATAATAGTTGTTATCGCAGTGCTAAGCGGAAAGAAAACCAAGAAATAAGTTTTGCTTCCCACCCCCCTCGAGGCTGACGCTTCGGGGGGGATTTTTATTAACTAAGCGTTTACAAATTTCGGCAAAAGTAATAGAATATATTTATTAACATAAATTTTTAACCAACCGGTTAAGGAGATTTTTATAGAAACTGCAAATAATCCGATAATTCGCCAAAGTGAGCTTGAGGCCAACATATTCGTGGCCAAGGTAATGCGCATTACGGCGGCGGTTATGCTGCTGGTGCTCGGCCTTGACGTGGTTGGGATATTTATTATAGATCTGCCCACCATGATAATTATGACAGCCGCATGCATAGCGCTGCTGCTCATACCCACCCTGCTTGTAAATGTGCTCAAGCTAACCGCGTCGTGGCTCAAATACCTTTTTGTGGTGCTGGCGGTGGTGTTCGTTTCCATATTGATAGTGGTGGTAACATGGCACGCGGTCATAGCGTATATATACGCTATAGGCATAGCGAGCATGTATTTTGAAAAGCGAATAAATATTCTCGCCGTGGCGCTTTCGCTGGTGTGCTTTTCGTTAGCGCAGCTGGTGGCGTTTAAAATGCAGCTCACGGTTGACAGAAACCAAGTGGATTTATATTATGTGCTGGTATTTTGCATAGCGCCAAGGGCGCTTTCGCTCTTTGCCATATCGCTCATATTCCTAAGCCTGAACACAAGAACCACTAAAATGCTTAAAAATCTCATGGACGCGGACGCGCAAAGCTCGCTTCTGAGCCGCATGAAAAAAATGTCCGAAAATCGCTTGAGGTATCCGATAAACTTTTCACCACTGTGACAGATATTACAACGGTTACAAAAAATACCACCGATATGAATAAACACATAGCCAAAAATGCCGAGACTGTAACCGACGGTACTGCCCAAACAGGCCGTCAGCTCGGTGATGTGAGCGTGCATGTTGAGAGCATATCGGATAATCTAAAGCTGCTTGCGGACAGCACCACGCAAATATCGGATCTTTCGGGGCAGGTGCACGAGCTTACCACCAGCAACTCCGCTAACATGGATAACGCCATAAGCGAGATGAAAATGATAAGCGACAGCACCATTAAGAGCCAAACCACCATAAAAGAGCTTGAGGCGC
>CAZZNN010000258.1:204-2512 GCA_964655605.1 uncultured Oscillospiraceae bacterium | reverse complement strand
AAATCGCTTCGCGATTAGTTCTTACGAGAATGCTTCGCATTCTCCATTTTCACCCGATACCGGCACAGCAAAACCGCCGACCGGGTGCACCCCCGCGGCGGGAGCAAGCCCCCGCCCTACACATCGGCAAATCGCTTCGCGATTAGCCGTTACCAAATCGCTTCGCGATTAGCCGTTACCAAATCGCTTCGCGATTTGTTCTTGCGAGAACGCTTCGCGTTCTCCGGCAATCCAAAACGCATGGCACAATCCCCGCCGTGCGGGTGTAAAATCCGTTCCGGCGGCGTGTACGCCGGAACGGGAACAACGCCGGAGGCGTTGGATCCGGCTTCATTCATGCCTGATTTTGCTGAAATATATTACATTTGCGCCACTTCCACCCCCTTTATAAATCGCGCTGTATGCGATATAATCATGATGATATGCGGCCTTGGTATAGGGGAAAGCCGAACCGCGCGTCCGACGCCCGTATACCCTGCCGGTAAATAATCAATGGAGGTCACAAATGGGAGAGCTTAAACGCACACCGCTGTATTCCGAGCATGTTGCGCTCGGCGGCAAGATAGTTGAGTTCGGCGGCTGGGAGCTGCCCGTGCAGTATACGTCCATAATAGAGGAGCACAAGGCGGTGCGCGAGCGCTGCGGCCTTTTCGACGTTTCGCACATGGGCGAGGTGCTCGTCAGGGGCGAAAAAGCCTTTGACTGGCTGCAAAACATGGTCACCAACGACATCGCAGGCATGACGCCCGGCCGCTGCCGCTACAGCATGGTCTGCTATGAAAACGGCGGCACAGTGGACGATATTCTCATATACATGCGCGGCGAGAACGATTATTACATCGTTGTGAACGCCGCGAACACCGATAAGGATTTCGATTGGTTCAAGTCCCACGAAACTCAGGGCGTTAAGGTTGACAACGTAAGCGGCATGATAGGCCAGCTTGCGCTTCAAGGGCCTCTTTTTATGGACGTTTTGACGGCGCTGGGCCTTAGCGCGGACGATGTTCCCGCCAAGAATTACACTTTTAAAGAGAGCGTGATGGTGGGCGGAGTGGACTGCATGGTTTCGCGCACGGGTTACACCGGCGAGGACGGCGTTGAGCTTTACTGCGCCGCCGGGGACGCCGTGAAGCTGCACCGCGCGCTCATGGAGGCGGGCAAGGCCGTGAACATGCTGCCCTGCGGCCTTGGCGCGCGCGACACGCTGCGCTTTGAGGCGTCAATGCCGCTATACGGTCACGAGATGAACGCGGAGATAACCCCCGTTGAGACGGGCATTAGCTTCGCGGTGAAGCCCGCAAAGGGCGAGTTCATAGGCCGCGAGGCGCTTTTGAAGGCGCCGGAGCACCTGCGCATAGGGCTAAAATTGATAGACAAGGGCATTGCGCGCGAGCATACGGACGTTTACCTCGATGGCAGGAAGGTTGGACACGTTACGTCCGGCAGTCCCTGCCCCACGCTTGGCGGCAACTACGCCATGGCGCTCGTTGAGAACGCCGCGAGCGAGGGCGAGATTTTTGAGATAGAGGTAAGAGGCAAGCGCCTCAAGGCCGAGAAGGTCGCGCTGCCGTTTTATAAGAGAAGCAAGAAATAGCGAGCTTATCTTATAAAACCTGCGCTTCTCCACACGCGGCCCGCGTTTCGTGCAGGACGGGGCGCGGTGGAAATGCGGCCCGCGAGCGCCACAGAGGACGACTTCGATTGGAAGCTCCGCCGCTCGCGGCGGTGATGAGGTGGTATCCGCCCGCACCCAGCAACACAACAATCACAAAATAATTAGGAGGACATTTAAATGACACCTAACGACAGAAAGTATTCCAAGGACCACGAGTGGGTACTCGTTGATGGCAACAAGGCGAAGGTCGGCATAACCGATCATGCGCAGAGCGAGCTTGGCGACATCGTTTTCATCGACCTGCCCGCCATAGGCGACGTTTTTGCCCAGGGCGACTGCCTCTCGGTAGTTGAGAGCGTAAAGGCCGCGAGCGAGATATTCACGCCCGTCGCGGGCAAGATAGTCGCCGTGAACGAGGAGCTTGACTCCGCCGCCGAAAAGATCAATTCCGACCCCTACGGCGCGTTCATAGCCGAGTTTGAAGTAACCTCCATGGCCGACGACCTCATGACGGCCGAGGAGTATGAAAATTATATAAAATAGAGCTTTCGCTTTCGCTCGAACGCTTCGCTTTCGCTCGAACGCAAGCTGTTCGAGCGAGGAAAGCGGCTTTTGCCTTCTCGCTTTCGCTCGCCGGGCGAACGCTTCGCTTTCGCTCGAACGCAAGCTGTTCGAGCGAGGAAAGCGGCTTTT
>CAZZNN010000258.1:0-104 GCA_964655605.1 uncultured Oscillospiraceae bacterium | reverse complement strand
GCCTTCTCGCTTCGCTCGCCGGGCGGCAAAAGCCGTAAGGGAGCGGGCACATGGCCCTAATCCGTTTCGGCGGCGAAGCCGCCAAAGCCGGATTTTATGTTGCG
>CAZZNN010000257.1:0-2527 GCA_964655605.1 uncultured Oscillospiraceae bacterium | reverse complement strand
CATCAGGGCAAGGTTGCCGTGAGCGCGATAAACATGCTCGCAAAGCGCGCCGACGGCTTTGGTAACGGCATGATGCTCACCCTTATGGTTGAGACCTACGCGCTGTTCGCGTTCCTGCTTTCCCTTCTGATGGTGCTCTAAGATAGAATTTGAATTTAGGAGAAGCGAAATGGCAAACGACTTGAAAAGCGGCGCTCAGGCGCTGCTTGAGCGCATAATTAGCGCTGCCGAGGCCGATGCGGAGAAAACCCGCGTTGAGGCCGAAGCACAGATAAAGCAAATAGAAGCGCTTGCCGAGGCGGACGCGGAAAAAGAGTTCGCTGAGATGGAAAAACGCAAACAAACGCTCAAGGCGAGTATGCTCGAATCGGGCAGGCTCAGCGCGGAGCTCGATTCGCGCAAATACCTGCTTTTGAAGAAGCGCGAGCTTTTAGACAGGGCTTTTGCCTCTGCAAACGAAAAGCTGAAAACGGTTTCCGGCGCGGAGCGCGAGGCGCTTTTAGCGAAGCTTCTTGAGTGCGAAGCGGACGGCGGCGAAAAGGTGTGCGCGTCCAAGGCGGACGCGGCGGCCATTGAAGCGCTGCTTACAAAGGTGAACGACGCGCTCGGCGCGCGCGGGCTTGCCCCGCTCGCTATGGGCGAAAACGCCGATATTGAAAATGGCTTCATACTCGTTGGCGCTTCATACGAAAAGGATTGCACTTTCGCGGCGCTTTTAAAGAACGCGAGGGATTCCTTAGAGCTTGGCGTATCGGATATTCTCTTTGGGCAGGAATAACGCTTTGCCCCGCGGCCTCGACTTTCGGCCGTTGAGTACGAAGAAAGGATACTTTTAGATGGCTAACGAAAACGCCATATACGCCGTAGCCCGTGTTAGGAGCCACGAGCGTATGCTCATAAACGCGGAGCGCATGCGCCGCATAGCGGAAGCCGCCCCGCAGGAAGCGCTAAGACAGGTGCTCGACGCGGGCTACGGCGCTATGCCGGACGCAAAGCTCGAGGACGTTGAGACGCTCGTTGAAAATGAGCGCCGCGCGGCCGTGGCGCTTATAAAAGAAATTTCACCCGATAAAACGCTTACGGATATTTTCCTCATGAAAGCGGATATACACAATCTCAAGCTGCTTTTAAAGCTGAGGCTTTTAAATAGCAATGAGAAGGCCGCGCTTATGGCGGGCGGCGTATACGAGACGGCCGCGCTTGAGGCTATGCTTGAGCAGGGCGATTATTCTCAGCTTCCCGAGGCTATAGCCTCGGCGCTCAAGGCGCTTGAGAAATCCTTCGTGCAAAACGAGGGCAGGGGCGACCCCGTGCGCGTTTCAACGGCGCTCGACGAGGCGTACATACTCTACGCGCTTTCGCTAAAGGATAAATTCGCCACGGAATATTTTACCGCTTACGCCGATTTCACTAATGTGGCGGCAGTTCTAAGAACGCGCGCGCTCAAAAAGGGCGAGGAGGGCGTTAAGCCCCTCATAGTCGATGGCGGCGAGATAAAGCGCGAAAAGCTTATCGAAGCGGCAAAGGAGTCCACCTCGTTTGACGAGCTATATAAGCTGCTGCTCGACGGGCAAACCCGCGACGCCGTTAAAAAGGCGCTTGAGAGAATAGCGCTTGGCGCGGGCGTATCCGCGATAGAGCGCGAGCGCGATAACTACTTAATAAAGCTCGCGTCGCGCGGCAAGAACGAATATGATTCCGTGGCTCCCATAATAGGGTATCTGCTCGCGCGTGAGCAGGAGGGCCGCTCGGTGCGGCTCATACTCACCTTAAAGCGCAACGGGCTTGACGAGAGCGCCATAGAGGAAAGGCTGAGGGAATTATATGGATGAAAAGCGTATTGACCTCGCCATGATAGGCGACAGGGATTCGGTGCTGCTTGCAAAGGCCGCCGGGCTCGCCATATTCGACGAGACGGATCCCGAAAAGGCCGAAAGGCTGATAAATAAGCTTGCACGCGACGGCGTGAAGGTCATTTTCCTGACGGAACCGCTGTATGAAAAATGCGGCGAAACGATAAATAAATTCAAGTCCGAAGCGTTCCCGGCCATAATCCCGATACCCGATTCAAAGGGTTCGTCGGGCGTGGCGATGGCACAGATAAAGGCCAACGTCGAAAAGGCTATTGGCGCGGACATACTTTTTGCGGAGGAGTAGATAAAAAGAGATGGCAACTAACACGAAAGGAACTATCATAAAGGTCTCGGGCCCGCTTATAGTTGCTGACGGTATGGCGGACGTACAGATGTACGACGTGGTGCGCGTGAGCGAGAAAAAGCTTATAGGCGAGATAATCGAGCTGCGCGGCGATAAAGCCTCCGTGCAGGTGTATGAGGAGACGGGCGGCATAGGGCCGGGCGAGCCGGTTGAAAGCACGGGCGCTCCGCTATCTGTGGAGCTTGCGCCGGGGCTTATCGAATCCATTTACGATGGCATACAGCGTCCCCTCAACGTAATCCGCGAAAAGCACGGCGACAGGATAAGCCGCGGCATAGTGGTCGATCCTATCGACCATGAAAAGCTGTGG
>CAZZNN010000256.1:0-2542 GCA_964655605.1 uncultured Oscillospiraceae bacterium | reverse complement strand
GCACGATATTAGCGCAGCGCATAAGCCCGAGCGCCGCGCCCACGCAATCCATATCGGCATGGCGGTGCCCCATTACAAACACCTGATCGCTGTTTTCCATAAGCTGTCTTAGCGCCTTTGCAAAAAGCCTCGTTTTAACGCGGGACTGCTTTGTTGAGGGCTGAATGCGGCCGCCGAAGAATGTGTATTGCGCGCCGCGCTTGACCACCGCCTGATCGCCGCCGCGCCCCAATGCGAGCTCCATGCTCTGCCGCGCCGATTCGTCGCTCAGGCCGACGCGGTTTTCCGCGCCCACCGCTATTGAAAGCGTTATATGCTCGGACGTGCCAGTGTCTATCTCGCGCGCCGCGTCCAGAAGCGAAAACCGGCTTTTTTCAAGCTCCGCGAGCTTGACCGCCTCAAAAAACACCATGAACCTGGTGTTGTCATATCTTCTGTAGGTGCCCTCAATATCGGTTACGAGCTTGCTCACGAGCTTTTCAACGTCGCCCAAAACCGCGTTTTTGAGGAAATGCTTGTCCGCGCTCAATTCATCGTAATTATCCACATATATTAGCGCCACCACAGGCATGTGCTCCTCATAAAGCCTTGAATAATGTATGGCCTCGGTGCGGTCGAGCCAATATTGGAATGTTAGCTGCTGCGCACGCTCGTGCGCGCGCTCAACGGGCATGCTCATCACCATGAAGTCGCGGCCGTTTAGCTGCGCCGCCGTGGCCTTTTGCGGATATTTTGGGTCGAAGCCGCTTAAAACGCGCTTAACGTCCTTGCCGTCGTAAAGGCGGCCAAAGGCGGGATTCGCCCATATAATGGAGCCTTTTTCATCTATGAGCGCGGCGGGTATCTCGATCTGGCCTATTATTTTGCTCGACGCGCTTAGATTTTCAAGGAAAATATCGTCGAGCGCGCGCGACATATTCTTTTTATAATTGCTCAAAAGCGCGAACGCCACTATGAAGGCCGTTACGCCAAGCCCCGCAAACGCATACGAATAAATTGCCGGAAGCCATAAAAACCCCATCGCAACGCCTAAAAGCATTATGATCATAAGCGGTATAAGCGCAAGCTGCGGTGATTTTTTCATATAGCCCCCTATTTCTGATTTTCAAAAAATCTCTTTCGTATCCTCAAAACCTTGTCAATAAACGCGAGTATTATATACATCAGCGCGCTGTAGGGCAAAAGTATCGCGGACGCGACATATATGAGCGCCCTGAATGCGCCGCCGCTTTTCGCGCGCGTTTTCGCCAAAAACTCGATGAAGCTCACGCCCATCAAAAGCACCGGGCCGAACACTATAAGCTCCACCGCAACGAGGAGCGCGCCCACGTTTTCAATATCTAAAAAAGTCATCACGAGCGCGCCCACAAGCAATATGAGCGACCCTGCCGACTGGCTTTTGGATATTTCCCAGGTGAAGAATTTGGCCATGCCGCGCACAGGCACGCCCGCGCGCTTGGCCATTGCGCGCGCTATTACGTAATCGAGGAAGCCAAATAGCATAGCGGGCGCTACGACGCTCGATATGGTTATTTCAGGCGCGAGCATTGAAAGCACGGCGAAGGTTTCATTCAGCGCGCCCGTTTGCGCGGTGGTGAGCGCCATGCCCTTTGCCACCTCTAAAAATGCCTCTTTATAAAGCTCGACGGCTTTTTTCATTTCCGAAAACGCGCCCTCGCCCGCAATAAGCCCCGGGCCGCACAAAAGCGCGTAAAGCCCCGCGGCCATAAACGCCGATGCGAGCATAACTATGCTCCTGTGCGCGAGCTTTTCATTCCTTATCCCAATGGCTATCGCAATGGACGCGGGCAATACCACCGCGAGCGCGAAAAGCGGCTCGCTCACGCCGAAAAGCCCCAAAAGCACCGCCGTCATAGCGCTCAGCGCCACCACGAGGCAATTTATGCTCCACGCCGCGCCCACAAAGCCCAGGAACGCGGGCGCTATCAAGAGCACGGGCGAGAAGAAAACGCCCGCCGACGCCGCGAGGCCAATGAGCACGGAAAATAGATATTTGATCGGTTTAACTCTTCTGTCCGCCATTATATTTTACTTAAACCCTTTTCAAGTCTTTTTAGCGCCTCGTCCCTGCCAAGCAGCACGGCTATTTCCATAGCGCCGCCCGGCGTGACCGTCTGCCCCGCCATGGCTATGCGCACAGGCCAGAGCACCGTGCCGTTTTTAAGGCCGTTAGCTTCGGCAAAGCCTATAAGCGCGTCGTGTATGCTCTCCTCCGTCCAGGCGGGGAGCGCCTTTAATATGGGGAGCGTGCGCGAGAGAATATCCTTTGAAACGACGGCGTCCGTCTTGGATTTTTTGTTGGTAAAAAGCTCCGCGTCGTAATTTTCATTGAAATTCGCAAGGAAGCTCACCATCTCCGGCAGCTCCGAGAATACCTCCACGCGCGGCTTTAGTATGCGCGCGAGCACGGCCTTATCCATTTTATCAACGCCCGCTTTTTCATACCACGGCTCGGCCGCAAGCGTGAACTCCTCGTCCGTCATGCGGCGGATATACTCCGCGTTCATCCAGCGCAGCTTTA
>CAZZNN010000255.1:0-2551 GCA_964655605.1 uncultured Oscillospiraceae bacterium | reverse complement strand
ATGGCTAAGGCAGCTCAAGCGTTCGCTTGAGCATTCTCGGCTAAGGTAACGCATAGGCACCAGCCTATGCGCTCTTGCCTTATGTCGATATAAGCATATCGGCAATATATCTGTCTTAGCCGTCAAGCCGAATATTGGAAAAGCAATATACTATTATGGAGCGGCGCGTTTGCTCCTTTTGTGTGCTATAATATTGATTAAGAGGTTATACTATGAAAGAAATAATTATTCGTGAAAACATAGATGAATACATGCGCGAGCTAAAGCTTTGGCTCGACGAAGAAAAGGACACGCCGATAGAGCGTATGACGGATTTTTTCAGCGCGCGCGTTGAGGGCTATGAGGAGCACATGTCCGTTTTCTTCCCGGCGTATGATATGCTGGCGAACGCGCTGCCAAAGAGCACGAAAACGCTGCTCGACATAGGCTGCGGCACGGGTCTTGAGCTTGAGCGCATATTCGCGCGGCTCAGCGACGTTCATGTTACGGGCATAGATTTAAGCGAAATCATGCTCGCTAAACTGCGCGAAAAATTCCCCGGCAGGGCGATCAGCCTAGTATGCGCCGACTATTTTGCCGAAAAATTTCCTGGGGAATACGACGCGGTCATATCCTTTGAGACGCTTCACCATTTTAAGGCCGCTAAGAAGCTCGATCTTTTTAAAAAACTGTATTCGGCGCTAAAGCCTGGCGGGACTTATATCGAGTGCGATTATATCGCCTGCTGCGACGAGGAGGAGGCGCTGCTCCTTGCCGAATCTCAGCGCAAGCGCAAGGCCGCAGGCGTCGCGGAAAATGTTTTTGTGCATTTTGACACGCCTTTCACGGCGGAACACGAGCTTTCGCTCCTGCATGAGGCGGGGTTTAAGAACGCGCGCCTTGCCGACTGCGTATGCGGCGTTGCCATGATAATTGCGGAAAAATGACCTGTCCGCTGTGCAAGCAAAAAAAATGGCGCGCGCCTATGGCTGGCAGCGCGGCTTTCGCTCATGACGCTGAGGTTGAAATTTAATTGAGCTAATAGGACGGTTTTTGCGTCAAACGTTAAAATCGTCCTTTTAATATTACAAGTATTTGCAAAAAATTGCATATACAAGCGATAGGTATAATATACAGTAATGAATACCATATACGGTGCATTATGCCGCAATATGACATATCTCCCCTAAAATACGGGGATTTCAACATGTCATAATTCATAATTTGCTTGCATAAAAGTAACAAATACCCCTTTTCAAAGCAAATTTTGCATGCTAAAATGAAATATATCAATGTGATTATACATTTGAGTTCAAGGGGGACGGAAAGAGAGCGTCTTTATGGAATGGACAAAATGGGACGAACGCTTTATGGAGCTTGCAAAAACCATAGGCGCCTGGTCTAGCTGCTATCAGGAAAATCGCAAGATAGGAGCGGTGATAGTTCGCAATAAGCGGATACTCACCACGGGCTACAACGGCGCGCCTGCGAATGTGAAAAGCTGCGTAGAGCGGGGCGAGTGCATGAGGCGGAAGCTGAATATCCCGTCGGGCACGAAGCATGAGCTATGCTATGCCATACATGCCGAGCAAAACGCCATTATACAGGCTGCGAAGCTGGGCGTATCCATAGAGGGCGCAACGATGTACTGCACGCATCAGCCGTGCGTTATATGCGCGAAAATGATAGTGAATTCGGGCATATCGCGTGTGGTTTATGCCGAAGGGTATCCGGACGATTTTTCGGTGCGGATATTTGAGATGGCAGGGGTAGAGCTGCTCAAGTTTGAATAAACTTCACAATTAAATTGCAACTTAACCCTATCATTATTCGTTTTAGATGGTATAATCGCACATATAGAGGGCATATACATGCGAAATAGCGCATATTATGCGCACGAGACGCATGTTAAATTGTCCGAAAACAGGGGAAATGCAAGAATTTGCAGGATGAATGGAGGTATAATTATGAAACGCAGCATAAAGATCACTATCGCAACGATACTTGTACTGCTCACGCTCGCGCTGCCCATGACAGGTGCGCTCGCGGCCATTTTTGACGGTACCGCGGTTGAGGGCGCGTTCGGCTATATGATGGCTGTTGCGCCTGTGAACGTGCGCTCGGGCCCGGGCCTTTCATACACGGTGCTCGGTTGGCTTGATTACGGAGATCTGGTGTGGCGCACAGGGCTTATTACCTTGTACGGCAGCAGTTGGACGCAGATTGATTTTATGGGCGTAGAGGCTTATGTGTCTTCGTCCTACCTCACCGCGTACTCGCCGTATCCCACATATAATCCGTGGCCGTATCCCTACCCGACATGCAATCCCTATCCCGTGCCTACAACGGTTCCCATACCGCAGCCCACAACGGTTCCTGTGCCCACGACTGTGCCCGTGCCCACGACCGCTCCCAACGGCGCGTACACTTATCTCTACGCGACCACGGCGCTCAATGTGCGCACAGGCCCCGGCACCAAGTATCCGCGCATAACCTGGATAAACTATAATCAGATAGTGCAGCAGATAGGCAAGTCCGGCAACTGGGCATATATTAAGCTTGGCGATGGCAC
>CAZZNN010000254.1:0-2555 GCA_964655605.1 uncultured Oscillospiraceae bacterium | reverse complement strand
ATCCGCAATGTTCCATTGCGGATTGCCCAAGATGTGCGTTTAGCACATCATTTTGCCTTCCGCCCGTTCATGGCACGCAATCCGCAATGTTCCATTGCGGATTGCCCAAGATGTGCGTTTAGCACATCATTTTGTCATTTGCCGACGCAGAACTTATTGAAAATTTCCGCTATCACTCTTTCGTCAACGTCTTTGCCGCTTATCGCGCCAAGGGCGACGAGGGCGGTGCGAATGTCGGTGGCGGTGGAATCCAGGTCGGGGGCGGTGGGCGTTTCCAAAGCCGCGCGAGCGGCTTTTAGCGCGGCGATATGGCGGACGTTTGTGACGGCGGGGTATTCGGCGGTCGCGTCGAATTTGAGCGCGGACGCGATGGCGGTGCGGAGGGCGGGCAGGTTTTCGCCCGTGAGCGCGCTTATGCGGATAGATGTTGGTGCGGCGGGCGCGTTGCCGCCGGGGGACGGCGGGAGCAGAGCCCCCGCCCTACGGGGGGTGGGTGCGTCCGCGCGCGGCGCGTCATCGGGGGTGGGTGCGTCCGCACGCGGTACGCCGCCGGGGGCGGGGGCAATATCCGATTTCGTATATACGGTTATCACGGGGGCGGCGGAATTTTGCGGCGGGAGCAGAGCCCCCGCCCTACGGGGAGCGGCGGGCGCGTTGCCGCCGGAGGACGGCGGGAGCAGAGCCCCCGCCCTACGGGGGGTGGGGGCGTCCGCACGCGGTACGCCGCCGGTATCGTCCGCGCGCGGCGCGTCCGGGCCGACCAGCCACAGCACAAGATCCGCTGTTCTGGCGGCGGCCTGGGCGCGCTCGACGCCTATGCGCTCAGGCTCGCTCGTGGCGTCCCTGAGCCCGGCGGTATCCACGAGCGTGACGCTCACGCCGTCTATCACGGTATGCGCCCGCAATATATCGCGGGTGGTTCCGGCCTCAGCCGTGACGATGGCGCGCTCCTCGCCCGCGAGCGCGTTCAAAAGCGTGGATTTTCCGGCGTTCGGCGCGCCCATGAGCACCACTCTCGCGCCCTCGCGCACGGCGCGGCCGCCCTCGCCCTCGCTTATGAGCGCGTCTAGCGCCTCCTTTGCGGCGCTTATCGTGGCGGGAAGCGCACTCTCAACGTCGTCCTCCAATTCGTCGGGATAATCTATCGCCGCGTCTATTGCGGCCAACGCCTCCGTAAGCGCGTCCTCCACCTCGCCCACGCGCCTCGTGAGCGCGCCGCGAAGCTGTAAAAGCGCGGTTTTCGCGCCCCTGTCGGTCTCGGAGACTATCTCGTCCATAACGGCCTCGGCCTCGGAGAGCTTCATTTTGCCCGCGAGGAACGCGCGCCGCGTAAATTCGCCCGGCTCCGCGACCCGCGCCCCAAGCGCGACGGCCGCCGCGAGCGCACGGCGCATTACCGCCGCCGAGCCGTGCAGGTGCACCTCGGCCGCGTCCTCGCCGGTGTAGCTGTGGGGCGCGAAGAAAAAGACGGCCATAGCGTCGTCCAATGCCTCGCCATGCTCGTCCACCGCCGCGCAGCGACGCATTTTCGCGTGCTCTGGCGCACTTATCCCCGTCATGCGTGAAAAAATTTCAAGGCTGCCCTCGCCGGACAGCCTCAATACGCCTATCGCGCCGCCCGGAGGCGTGGCGAGGGCGGCTATGGCTTCGCTTCCGCTTGAATGAGCCTGCGGGGCTTGGCCGCTCCGCTTCGCTTCGCATGTCGCCAAAGCCGGACTCAAAATCAATGGTCGCGACGCTTGACGATCCCTTTTTCTCACGCCCGTCACGCGCGCTTTACCAGCCACTCGAACGGCGGCAGGAAATCCATGCGCTCGGGGTGCGTCTGGAGGCCGAGGAGCCTGTCCGACTCGTGCTCTATCACCTCAACTACGCCCTCGCGCGACGACGCGGTGACGAAAAAGCCCGTGCCTGTGAGGTTTACGGCCTGATGGTGCGTGCTCCAGACCTCGTGCGTCTCGCCAAACATTACCCTTGCGAAGCTATTGGGCTGGGTGAAGATGGGGTGGGTGGCCTCGGTGCCGAGGGAATGATCCTCTGTGAAGCCCGCCTCGTTGACATCGCGGAAAAGCGAGCCGCCGAGCATGCAGTTCATCACCTGATGGCCGCGGCATATCCCGAGCATGGGCTTATTTTGCGCGTGAGCGGCGGTGAAAAGACGGCTCTCAAAATCGTCGCGCTTGTAGCTCACGCCGTCCAGGAATATGGGGGAGTGCTCATAGCGGCCAAGGGGCGCGGCAACGTCGCCGCCGCCGGTGAAAATGAGGCCGGCTATGGAATCAATATCGTTCACGTCGAAATCGAACGGGAGTATCACGGGGTTGCCGCCCGCGCGCGCGATGAGGGCGCAATAGTTGCGGTAAAGGCGGAAGGTTTGGTCGCCCCACGAGGGGGTGAGGCCGATTAGGGGTTTCATGGAGGGTGTCCTTTCTTTGGTTGTTTTTTTGACGGTTGTTTGCAAACGGTTTTTTCTTTGCCGTCCCCGCCAGGGGGGCGGCCGTGCGTTTTGGATTGCAAGCGCTAACCGCCTTTGGCGGTTTGGTAACGGCTAATCG
>CAZZNN010000253.1:0-2589 GCA_964655605.1 uncultured Oscillospiraceae bacterium | reverse complement strand
TTGCCCCCCGCCACCGCCTCCCACTGTAGGGCCGGGGCTTGCTCCGGCCGCGCTCCCCGCCACCCCCCGGCCACCCCCACTGTAGGGCCGGGGCTTGCTCCGGCCGCGCTCACCCGCCACCCCCCGGCCGCTTCCAAACGCATTGCTTAGGAGAAAACATAATGCCAACCTTGCCGCCGCGCTCCGAGCGCAAAAAACTACAGGAAAAAAAGCCCAAGCGCAATCTTGCGATGATGTTTGTGCCTGTGTTTATCGTGCTCATGGCGGTTGTATTCATAATTGCCAAGCGCAGGCTTGAGGCGCGGGAGGCGATGGGAGCTTCGGCGGGCATGGTGGTTCCGGTGGGTTCGTCAGCGAGCGTTGCGGGCGACGATATAACGCTTAGACCCACGCCGTCGCCAACGCCTCAAAGCGCTCTGGTCACGCTTGAGGACGGCAAAACCGTGCAGTTTGAGGGCGCGGAGCCGGTCGATCTAAAAAAAGAACTCGGATATTTCTCCTGCGCGCCCGCCAACGGCGCTCAGATACCGCTCGGCGTATCAAGGCTTGCGCTATATTTCGCGCGCGCCGACCTTGCGGCGGGCGACGGCATTATTCGCGTTATAGCGGACGACGGCGGCGTTGTGCTGCATTCGCGTCCGTTTTTGGACGTGGAGCGCAGGCTCATGACAGAGGACGAGCTCAAGTTTTACGGCTATATAGAGGGCTGCTGCTTTATAATCGAGCTGAGCACGCCCTTAACGCTCGCGGGCGATATGCGCGTGGAGCTGACGGGCGGCTGCATAATTTCCACAAAATATGACGAAATGCGCTCGGGCGCGTGGGGCGCGACGGGCTGGCGCTTTAGGGTGCTGCCCTTTGGCGTGAGCGCGCGAGAGAGCGTGAAGCCGCTGCCGGACGTGAGCGACGTTTCGCAATACGATATAGTGCTCGGCGGCGACGCCTTTGAGGCGAGGGTTGAAAACAACACACCCAAAATAGCGAATATATCCGCCGAAAGCTTCACAAAAACAGGCACGCTTGAGCTGACTTTCAGGGAAAAGGGTCAGTGCAGCGTGACGGTGACATTCTATAATAAGAACGGCGAGCTTGTGGGCGACAGCGCCGTTATAATAACCACGCCCGTAGGTTCGGGTCTACTTGAGCCGCTCGGCTAAAGCCGCGATATTGTGCGCCTCATTTGGTTGACAAATATTGTTAAGTTGATATACTAAGTAGTAGTCGGTAACAGAAATTTCACATTCGGCACAGGGCGATGTAATTTGCAACTGTAAGGAGCGATATTATGCTGAAAAATTTAAAGGTGCGCGCTAAGCTGGCGCTCGTATTCGCACTGGTACTTCTTTTGTTTTTGGGAAGCTGCGTTATATACATCACGCGCTTTAGCCAGAGCAACGATATGATGACAGGCTTTAAAAATGGGCCGTATGATGAAAACGAGCTTGCGTGGCAAATGGCAAACACCTTTGACTCCATAGAATGTCAGCTATATCGCATAACGACGCTTACCGACCTCAACGGCGTTGAGGCGGGCGTTTCCGTTATAACCTACGGGTTTGACAAAATAACGTCGCAGCTTGAGCTGTTAAAGACCACATACGGACTTAGCGAATCCTCGGCGGGCGCGATAGGCTCAACGCTTGAGGAAATGAAGCCCATATCAGACAGGGTCATCCTCATGGCTCGCGAAAATTCGCGTCAGGGGCGCGAGGCCGCGCAGGGCATGATAGAATCTCAGCTTTCGCCGCTGCTTTCATATATGTCCGGCCTGCTTGCAAGAGCGCGCCATGAATGCACGGTGGCGGCCGAGGAATATATGGCCGAATCCGAGCGCAGCTATCACAATGTTATCTATTTCGCGGTGTCGGTGTCGGTAGTGATACTCGCGGTAACTGTAGTGCTGCTGCTTCTATTGACCAAATCCATAACCAGGCCGCTCAGGCAGATAACCGTGGAGGCAGGCAGGCTTGCGGGCGGCGAGCTTGATATTCAGGTGGACTATGAATCAAGGGACGAAATGGGTCAGCTTGCGCAGGCGTTTAGAACGATGTCGGGCAATCTTCGCTCCTATATAGACGAAATAAAGTGGGCGCTTGGCGAGATAGCCGAGGGGCGGCTGGACGTTGAGCGCAGGATAGACTTCCAGGGCGAGTTCGTGGAGCTTGCGAGCGCGCTTAACGACTGCATAGAATCCTTCAGCGCGGCGCTGAGAAACATACAGACGGCGGCCTTGCAGGTGAATTCAGGCTCGGAGCAGGTGTCCGGCGGCGCGCAGGCGCTCGCGCAGGGCGCAACGGAGCAGGCGAGCGCGGTGCAGCAGCTTGCCGCGAGCATAACGCAAATATCCGATCAGGTGAAATATAATGCCGAGAACGCGGAGGACGCGGATAAGCTGGTCGCGGGCGTTGGCAGCGAGATAATTTCCTCCAACGCGCAGATGGAGGCCATGATAAAGGCTATGGCCGAAATCAGCGAGAGCAGCAACAAGATAAGCAATATAATTAAAACGATAGATAATATCGCCTTCCAGACCAATATACTCGCGCTCAACGCGGCCGTCGAGGCGGCGCGCGCGGGCGACGCGGGCAA
>CAZZNN010000252.1:0-2606 GCA_964655605.1 uncultured Oscillospiraceae bacterium | reverse complement strand
TATAGCCGTCGTCCTTCTTCTGCGCCATATGCACGTCGCTGCCGCAGATGCCGCACGCCTTGACCTTGATGAGCACCTGTCCGGGGCCCGGCTCGGGGACGTCATACTCGTCGATGGTGATGTAGGGGTCGCGCCATACCTGACTGCCGAGATACGTCTGGACATGATCTATGTCCTTCGCACCCAGCTTGAAGCCGGGCTTGGGATCCCAGGTCGCATGAAGGGTAACGCCTCTCATTTTCTTTGCCATGATAAATTTACCTCTTTCCGTATTGATTTGATATTTTCAGCCCCGAAGGGATTTGCCCGTGATAAGCTCCGCGTGCCTGCCTATATGCCTGTACAGCGCGTCGGAGTACGCCTGCCGCTCCTGCCGCCAGAGCTTGTAGAGGCGGTCTTTGAGCGAGTCGTTGTCCAGTATGAAGCCGTAGGTAATGTGTATGAGCTGCCGCGCGTCGTCATTCTCGAATAGCGCGGGAAGCTCCGCGTCTGATACGGAGTCAAGCGGTGGCACGTTGTCAAGGTTCGTGGTGACGTGGTAATACTTCCTTGCCGCGTCGAAGGTATCGAGCGCCACATTATGCGCCTCGCGGTAGAGGGAAGGATCCTTAGCTGCGACTACCCGCATCGCCTCGAGCCAGCTCGTGCCGGCGGTCTTTAGGTGGAAGCGCCCGTGCACGTACTTTGCTATTATGGGGAAAACCGAGAATTTATCGGATCCCGAGTGTATGGAGAGCTTGTAGCCGAATTCAGAAGCAATGCTCGCGTGTACAGCAATCTCGCGCTCAAACTGCGCGAGGTCGCCCATATAGTCGATGCCCTTTTGGAATTCGCCGCAGAAGCGGGGAGCGAGCGTGCTGAATTTTACGCCGCGCGCCCTAAGCTCTGTCGCTATGTAACGGTGCTGGTCGGGGGCGGTGGGCGCGTCGGTCTCGTCTATGGATATTTCGAGGTCGGCTGAGTATTCTCCGTCCGCGAAGAAAGCGTCGTACACGGTCTTTGTGAAGGCTATCGCGTCGTCGTATATGCCGGGGGTGTCTGAAGCGTCCTTATGGATATGCTCGCTGCAATCGAGGGTTATCATGGTGCAGCCTGTATCAAGCGCCGCCTTTATGTCGGGGAGCGTCTTGAGGTGGTCGCCGTCCGCTCCGAAGCCGCCCTTGTAGCCCGCGCGGAACACGCCGAAGCTCGCCGTGTCTATGACGTCTGTAAACGCGCGGTGGGTGAGCGAAAGCTCCCGCATGGACTGCTGCGCGAGCACGGGGGTAATATCGCACGCCTCAAATACGCGGATGTGCCCGGGCGCCGCTATGCCCAATCTGTCGCCAACGCCCATGGTAGCGTCGCGGTCGAGCACGGGCACGGGCTTTGTGTAGGGGACGAACGCCCTTAGCGCGTCGGCGTTTCCGTGCGTGAGCGGTGCAATTATGAACCTGCCCGCAGCCTCCCCGGTAAAGCCTGGTATGCCCGTATCCGCTATAATCACGTCCGCGTCGCCGGCATCCGCCATCATAACGCGCACGCCGTCACGCTTAAAGACGCTCCTGCTGTATACGCAGGAGAGCGTGGCGGGGTCTCTGCCCGCCGCAAGCTCGAATTGAAGATCCTGTATATCCATATAAAGCGCCTCCGTTATTCCGTATACCGCGCGCCCGCGCCCAGCGTGAGCGAGTCGTAGGCGGTCTTTACCTTTGCCCAGTTCTGGTCGCGGTCGAGCGCCACTCCGCGCCCTACGCCGGATACTATGAGCCCCGCGCCCTTTTCCTCGTGCGCCGCGCCGAATTCACGGAGAAGCGCCGGTGCGCTGCCGGGGTCTGTGGAGCGCCCGTCGAATATGACGTGCGTGTATAGCTCCGCGACGCCGTTTTCCCGCGCCATATCGAGCAGCGCGAGAGGATAATCTATGGAGCCGTGCGAGGACTTTTTAGTGAGCAGCGCGAAAAGGTGCACAGCGCCGCCCCGCGCCTTCGCGTCGGAAAACGCCTTTAAGAATACGGGGTTGTTTGCGAAGGAGCCGTCCTTCATGGCGCAGTCGAGCCGCACGTCGTCCTGCAATACCACCCGCCCGGAGCCTATATTGATATGCCCCGCCTCGGAATTGCCCGTCTTGCCCTCCGCAAGCCCCACGTCGGGGCCCGACGCGTCAAGCTCCGCGTGAGGGTCCTTCATAAGCGCGTCCCAGTTGGGAGTGGGCTCCGTGTATATGGGGTTGTTGCCGTTATTCTCGCCCAAGCCCCAGCCGTCCAGTATGAGCAGCAGCACCCTGCCTGATTTGTCAAATTCATATATGGGCTTGCCGTCCATGGCGTCGGGTCGGGCTATTCCCATGGCGCTGAGCACCGTGGGAGCGACGTCCGCAAGCCTGCCGCGGTCATTTACGAGCTTTACGCTGTCGCCAAGCGCCACGCACGCCACCCTGTTCGTGGTGTGGGAAACGTGGGGCTTATTCTCCTTATTGCGGAGTATTTCGATATTGCCGTGGTCGGCTGTGACTATCACCGTGTAGCCGCGCGCGCGGGCGTATTCTATGACTTTGCCGAGCTGCCCGTCTATGGCGCGGACGGCTTCCCTTTTCGCGACGTAGTTTGAGGTGTGCCCTATGACGT
>CAZZNN010000251.1:0-2636 GCA_964655605.1 uncultured Oscillospiraceae bacterium | reverse complement strand
ACCATAATGCAGGACGCCATAATGACGGTGCTCAAGTGCTCCATACCCATGATGGGCGCGGCGCTCGTGATAGGCGTTATCGTTTCCATATTTCAGGCGGCCACGCAGATAAACGAGCAGACGCTCGCCTTCGTGCCGAAGATAATAGTCACATTTATCGCGCTGCTTCTCACGAGCGGCTATATACTCACGCAGCTTACGGAATTTTTCCAAAGATTGCAGGAGTACATGGCGCAGATGCTACTTTAGGCGGCGCGAAATGGAAGCTTTACAGGCGCTCACAGGCTCCGGCTTTGAATATCTCGCGCTCCTTTTTATAAGGGTGACGGGCATGATACTCTCCTCGCCCATATATGGCAGGCAGAATATCCCGGCGCTCGCGAAGGTGGCGCTGTGCCTTGCGCTCACATGGTTTTTTTATAAAACCGTGCCGCAGATAGCGGCGGTGAACACGCAGAGCGTGTGGGTGCTCTTAGCGCTGATGGCGGGCGAGCTTTTGATAGGGCTTATAATGGGCATGCTGCTCACGATGTTTTTCAGCGCCGTGTTTACGGCGGGGCAGCTAATAGATATGCAGCTTGGCTTTGGCATGGCCAATGTTTACGACCCGCAGTTTGGCACGAGCATACCGCTAGTGGGCAATTTTTTAAATGTGATGCTGCTGGTGCTTTTTTTCGGGTGCGACGGGCATTTAAGGCTTATAACCATGCTCTACACCACGCTTATCCGCATTCCCGTGGGCACGGTAGCGCCGGTGAGGGAGATTGCTATAACCTTTGCGGAGCTTTTTTCAAATGCGTTCGTGCTGGGCATAAGAATGGCTATGCCGCTTATAGTTGCGGGCTTGCTGCTTGAGGCCATAATGGGCATGATAATCCGCACGGTGCCGCAGATGAACGTTTTTGCCATAGGTCTGCCGCTAAAGGTGATAGTTGGGTTTTTGATAATGCTGATGGTGATACCTGTTTTCACACAGATGACCGGCGAGATATTCTCCGATCTGTTTGAGGGCATTAACACTCTGTTTACGGGGTTGATGACGGCATGAGCGAAGGCGGCGAGCGCACAGAAAAGGCAACGCCAAAAAAGCGAAAAGACGCCCGTGAAAAGGGGCAGGTTAGAAAGAGCACGGAGATAGTCACGGCGGTGATGATGCTCATAATGTTCGGCTACCTTTCGCTTGCGGGCGGCGATCTTTGGCAGGCGATGTGCGAGGCTGTTGAGGGCAGCTTTAAAACGTGGACGCTTATTGGCGATAACGGCATGACTCAGGGCAGCATAGGCAATATATTGCTCGACGCGGCGATAATTTTCGTCAAGGCATCGCTTCCGGCTATGCTCGTGGCGTTCGCGGCGGCGCTTGTGACAAATGTGGTGCAGGTGGGCTTTCTGTTTTCAACCAAGGCGATGGCGCCCAAGATGGAAAGGCTCAACCCGCTAAAGGGGCTAAAGCGCATGTTTTCGCTGCAAACGCTCTTTCAGCTAGTGAAGGCGGTAGCGAAAATAATCGTTATAGGCGTGGTGGCGTATTCGCAATACATGAACGCGGTGGAAAAATTCGGCCTTATGGCCGGCGCGAACCTGATGGCGAGCGTCGCCGCGATGAGCTCGATAATAGTGGACGCGGGGTTTGCAATAGGCTTCGCGCTGCTTATAATCGCGGCGATAGACTATGTGTATCAATGGTTTAAATATGAAAAGGACCTCAAGATGACCAAGTATGAGGTCAAGATGGAATATAAACAGCTCGAGGGCGACCCGCAGATAAAGGGGCGCATAAAGCAAAAGCAGCGGCAGATGGCCACAATGCGCATGATGCAGGCCGTGCCGCAGGCGGACGTGGTTATCACAAACCCCACGCATTACGCCATCGCCCTAAAGTATGACGACGCGGTCGCCCCTGCGCCAATAGTTGTGGCGCGCGGCGCGGACGCGCTCGCGAGGCGCATAAAGGATATTGCGCGCGAGAGCAAGGTTGAAATAGTTGAAAATAAGCCTGTCGCGCGGGCGCTGTATGAAATGTGCGGCCTGAACGATCAGGTGCCGCCGGAGCTTTATCAGGCCGTGGCGGAGATACTCGCTGAGGTTTACAAGATGAAGAACAGGGCGTAGGTGAAACGGCGGGAGCAAGCCCCCGCCGCCGCGCAATCCCGACGGGTCACCCGCACACCCCCGTAGGGCGGGTTCCCCTGAACCCGCCGCGTCCCCCGCACCCGGTAACGGCGGGAGCAAGCCCCCGCCCTACGGACGGCAGCCGCCGCGCAATCCCGCCGCCTGCGCCGCCCCACGCCGCGGCGGATTTCCCCCGCAAATACGCCATAAAGGAGACAACCTGCCAAATTTATGAACAAGCTAAAGCCACAGGACATCATAATAGCGGTAGTCGTGATAAGCATAGTAATGCTTATCATACTTCCCGTACCGACGTGGCTTATGGATATATTGCTCGTTATAAATATCGCCCTTAGCATGTTCGTGCTGCTCATGACGATATATATAACAGAACCCTTGCAATTCGCCTCCTTTCCAACAATACTTTTATTGCTGACTCTCTACCGCCTCGCGCTCAACCTTTCAACCACCACGCTCATTTTGGGCAACGGCGGCGACGCGGGCAGCGTTATAAAAACCTTCGC
>CAZZNN010000250.1:0-2655 GCA_964655605.1 uncultured Oscillospiraceae bacterium | reverse complement strand
GGCTCAACGCCCAATATGATATTATCAAGCACCGTAAACACCTCAACAAGCTTGAAGTGCTGATGCACCATTCCGATATTTAAGGCGTTAGCGTCATTTGGGTCGTTTATCTTGACAACCTTGCCATTCTTTTTGATTATTCCTTCTTCCGGCTGATACAAGCCAAACAATACGCTCATCAGCGTTGATTTTCCGGCGCCGTTTTCGCCAAGCAACGCATGAACTTCACCTTGTTTGAGCTGTAATGTTACATTGTCGTTTGCTTTTATACCGGGGAATTCCTTTGTTATGTTAAGCATTTCTATAATATAATCGCTCATAAATATTCCCTTCGCAGCAATGCTTTTTCTGTTTATTATATATAACTAAGCGTAAAATATAAAGAGGGTTGGGCTTGTAGCCCAGCCCTCTTTGGTTTATTTGTTTTGCTAAGTTGAGTTTTAGTTCTGGTAGTCAACAGCTATATCAACGGTGGGAGCGACATCAATGGCGTTGGAAATAACAACGGCACCAGTCTTAACAGCGTTGAATATGGTGTTGTACTCTTCAACCGTATAGGTGTTGAATCTCCAGGATTCGGTAGCGGTGGGCAGACCAACGCAGTCATCGGCAACGCCGAGGTTTGCGGTGGTACCGGCATCAGCAGCCGCCCAAGTGCCATTGTTGGCATAGAGCGAAGTGAGCGCTATTTTAACGGAATTGCTAAGTGCCTTCATAGCGGAAGTGATTATAAGCGGGCTCTGGCTAGCCTGGTCAACGTCAACGCCGATGACTTTGGCATTAGCAGCTTCAGCAGCCGCAACTGCGGACAGATAGATGCCGCCGCCGCAAGCGAAGACGACCTGCGTGCCTTCGGTGTACCAGCCGCTCATCTTGGTCATGATGTCATCGCTGGGAGCGAAGGAATCGCAATACCAATACTTGATCTCGATCTGGTCTGCTATGCCCAATTCCTTAGCGGCGTCATTTGCGCCCTGCACATAGCCGTAACCAAAGCGAACAACCGCGGGAACGGCCATGCCGCCGAGGAAGCCGAGCTTGGTGTAGCCATCTTTAACAGCGGCATAACCGGCGAAATAACCGGACTGCTCTTCCTGATAAAGTATGCAATGGACGTTCTTGGAAGTGCTCTTTGCGGAATAGTCGGCAGCTTCCGGCTCGCCGTCAAGAAGCAGGAACATGGTTTCGGGGAACTGATCCTGAATCTCAAAGAGAGTGGAGTTAAAAAGGTAACCGGGGCATACAACAACCTTAGCGCCCTTGTCGATGGCGTTCTTTATCGTCTCGATACGAGCTTCGGTTGAATCCTCAGAGGGACGATAGTAGTTGAAGGTTTTGTTGTTGGCTTCAGCGTATGCTTTAACGCCTTCCCAAGCGCCCTGGTTAAAGGACTTGTCGTCAATGTTACCGACGTCGGTCACTAGCGCGATCTCATACGTCGTTACTGCGGGAGCCTGACACGCAACTGCCGCGAATACAAACAGAAGCGCCAACATCAATGCAGCGATCTTTTTCATTTTGTTTCCTCCTACAAATTTCTTGTCATACAGTCAACCGTATGACATCATAAATGCATTATAACAAACCTTGTATGATTTTTAAAGTAGCAAGCGCATAAAATTTGTTTTTTGTGCAACAATTTATTTTGATTTTATACGTTTTATGTTCACATTCATATTTAATTGCACAAAGATAATTGTATTATACCGGCTTGGCATGATAGAATATTTAAATTAAAATAATCGGAGTAGTTTGTGTTTGGATATATTTCCCCCTTACAGGGTGAGCTAAAACTAAATGAATTAGCCGTATACCGAGCATATTACTGCGGCGTTTGCAAAGAAATAGGCCGCAAGCTCGGCCAAGCGTCACGCTTTACTCTGAGCTATGATTGCACCTTTATAGCTATATTACTGGAATCGATATGCTTGGACGAAAACAGTATTAAATTAGAAAGGTGTCCGCGTCATCCAATCAAAAAGAGGCCCGTCGTACAAAGCTCGGATAATATGTCATTTGTGGCGGAGCTTAATCTTTTGCTCGCATGGCATAAGCTAAAGGACGACTGGCATGATGAAAAAAAGTTCTTTTCCTTGTCCGCGTCCGGCCTTTTAAAAAGGGCTGCCAACAAGGCAACGCTAAGAAACGCCGCGCTGAGCGACAGCATTATAAATGGGATAAAAGAGCTTTCAGAGCTTGAAAAAGCCGATTGCAAAGACCTTGACGCGCCTGCCGACGCTTTTGCGCGAATGATGCTGCAAGCGCTCCAAGCCGCGCCTTACAAACGCGCTAACGATAGAATCGTAACGCCGCGCCTTGCCTATCATATTGGTAGATGGCTATATATCATTGACGCGTGGGACGATAGGGATAAGGACAAAAAAAACGGCTCATACAATGCGTTTAATTCATGCGGGGCGGGCAAAGAGCGGGCTGAGTTTTTGCTCAACTGCTCAATTAACGAAGCAATAGACGCGTACGACTTACTTGATATAAAATGCAACGAAGGATTGCTGAACAATATCATTTATGACGGATGCCGAAAAAAAACAGAAGATATATTGGGGCGCTAAAGTATGAAAGACTTCGTCTTTCATACCAGCTTGTCGAAAAAGTCCTGTTCGGACTTTTTCGAGGTTGCAGATTTTGCCTACT
>CAZZNN010000249.1:0-2689 GCA_964655605.1 uncultured Oscillospiraceae bacterium | reverse complement strand
GCTTACGAGAATGCTTCGCATTCTCCGTTCCAAACAACCGTGTGCGCATGACGCCTCCCACTATGGTTGGCGTTGGATCGCTTCGCGATTAGCCGTTACGAGAACGCTCCGCGTTCTCCATCGGAAACGGGTACGCCAGCGCCCTCTGCGGGGCTGCAACATAAATCCCCTAACAATAACAATATGAGGTACATATAAAATGCAAGACAATCCGAGAATCCTCCCCATGAACCTTGAGCAGGAGATGAAGACCAGCTTCATTTCCTACGCGATGGCGGTCATAATCGACCGCGCGCTCCCCGACGTGCGCGACGGGCTCAAGCCCGTGCACAGGCGCATACTCTGGGACATGTGGGAGCAGGGCTTCACGCCGGACAAAATGTTCCACAAATCCGCCCGTATAGTGGGCGACGTTTTGGGCAAATACCATCCTCACGGCGACGCGAGCGTTTATGACGCTATGGTGCGTCTGGCGCAGGATTTTAACCAGCGATATATGCTCGTGGAAGGGCAGGGCAACTATGGCAGCGTCGATGGCGACCCGGCCGCCGCGGCTCGATACACCGAGGCGCGCATGTCGAAGATAAGCCTCGAAATGCTGGCCGATATAAATAAAAACACCGTGGACTTTATCCCCAATTTCGATGAGACGCTCCAGCAGCCAACGGTGCTCCCCTCGCGCATACCAAATCTTCTCGTGAACGGCTCGGGCGGCATAGCCGTCGGCATGGCGACGAATATCCCGCCGCATAATCTTGGCGAGGTGATGGACGCATACATCGCCATGATTGATAATCGCGACATCACTATCGACGAGCTCATGGCCTATATCCCCGGCCCCGATTTCCCCACGGGCGGCATAATAATGGGCACCGCGGGCGTGCGGCAGGCGTATAGGACGGGGCGCGGCAAGGTGGTCGTGCGCGCGAAAACCACCATCGAGGAGGGCGAGCACGGCAAAAACCGCATAATCGTGACCGAGCTTCCCTATCAGGTGAATAAGGCCAACCTCGTTTCAAAAATAGCGGAGCTTGTGAATAAAAAGGCGATAGACGGCATAGTCGATATGCGCGACATATCAAACCGCGAGGGCATAAAAATAATTATCGACCTTCGGCGCGACGCGAACGCCTCAGTTGTGCTAAACCTCCTTTATAAGCACACTCAGCTTCAGGATACGTTCGGCGTGATAAACCTCGCGCTGGTCGACGGCGAGCCGAAGGTTCTCAATCTGCGCGAAATGCTTCGCCTTTACCTTGAGCATCAGGAGCAGGTGGTCACAAGAAGGACGCAATTCGACCTTGACAAAGCGCTCGAAAGGCTTCATATTTTAGAGGGACTGCTGCGCGCGCTCGATTGCATAGATGAAATAATCGAAACCATCAAAAAATCGGCCAACAGCGCGGTCGCCAAGGAAAATTTGATGGAGAGGTTCGCCTTCTCCGATAAGCAGGCGCAGGCGATATTGGATATGCGCCTCGCCCGCCTCTCAGCCCTGGAGCGTGAAAAGCTCGAGGCCGAGGAAAAGGAGCTTGAGGCTCAGGCCGAATATTATAGAAGCATACTCGCGGACGAGGGCCTGCTTTTGAAGGTCTTGCGCGACGAAGCCACCGTGATACGCGGCAAATATATTGACGGGCGCAGGACGGAAATAACCATCGCCACGGACGATATTGACCTCGACGATATTATCCAGGAAGAGGATATGGTGGTCACGCTCACAGAGCTTGGCTACGTTAAAAGGTGCGCGCTCGACACATATAAGAGCCAGCATCGCGGCGGGCGCGGCATAACCGGCCAAACCACGCGCGAGGAGGATTACGTAAAATCCCTCTTTATGACGAGTACGCATAGTGATATAATGTATTTTACAAACCTCGGCCGCGTGTTCAGAATGAAGTGCTATTCCATTCCCGAAGCGAGCCGCACCGCCAAGGGCACGCCGCTTGTAAATCTTTTACAGCTTCGCGACGGTGAGAAGGTGGTGTATATCGCGCCGATAACCGATGGCAAGGAGTGGATACCCAATGTGAAGTATCTCGCGCTCGCCACCAAGCAGGGCATTATCAAAAAGATGGAAATAGCGGAGTTTGAGAACGTTAGAAAGACGGGGCTAATAGCGCAGAATCTCCGCGAGGGGGACGAGCTTATCGCGTGCATGCTCTCCTCGGGTGACAGCGAGTTTTTGATAGGCACGCGCCAGGGCAAGTGCATAAGGTTCCATGAGGACGATGTGCGCGCCATGGGACGCACGGCGACGGGCGTTACCGCAATTGTGCTTGACGAGGGCGACGAGGTCGTTGACGCGGGCATAGTGACGCCGGGCGAATTTGTGCTCACCGTGAGCGAAAACGGCATAGGCAAGCGCACGCCGGAAGATGAATATCGCTTGCAGCGCCGTCACGGCAAGGGCGTGAGGGTGTCGGCGCTCACCGATAAGACGGGCGACCTATCGTGCATGAAGGTGTGCACGGGCGACGAGGATCTTATAATGATAAGCGACGACGGCACGCTCATACGCCTGCCCGTCGAGCAAGTGAACCCCACCTCAAGAAACACGCAGGGCGTGAAGCTCATGCGCATGCAGGGCGAGGCCAAGGTAGTAAGCGTTGAGCTGGTGCCAAAGGATTAAGCGCTGCGCGCTTTCGCGCTTTCGCGCTTTCGCGGAGACGCAAGCTGTCTCCGCGAG
>CAZZNN010000248.1:0-2706 GCA_964655605.1 uncultured Oscillospiraceae bacterium | reverse complement strand
TCGCCTGCGGCGACAGCTTCCCCTCAAGGGGAAGCCTTGGGGGCGCAAGCAACCCGGCCGGGTGCGCATAAGCGGCGGGTTCAGGGGAACCCGCCCTACGGGTTTTTGCCGAAGCTTCGATGAAATTATAGGCTTCCCCTTGAGGGGAAGCTCCGCCGCAGGCGGTGATGAGGTGCCCGCCCGCGGCGGGAGCAAGCCCCCGCCCTACATAGCCAACGCGGAGCGTTGGCATTATGGAGAACGCTTCGCGTTCTCCATATCAAACAGCCGGGTACGGGCAAGCGAGCGGGAGCAAGTCCCCGCACTACTTATTCCCACACTCGCCTAAACGCGAACACATTTGGGTAGAGGCCGCCGGCGCTGGTGCGGGTGTGCGCCAAAAGCTCAAGCTTACCTCCCTGCGCCTTGACGCAATCGGTGAGAAGCTTGGACTCCATCGTGTAGAGCACGGCCACGCCGTCCACCTTTAGCCACTGAGTCAGCTTATCGGCAAGCGTCTTATAGAGCGCTTCATTATTTGAATGCGAGCCCACGCGATTGCCGAAGGGCAGGTTCGCAACGAGCTCGTCATACGGCCTGTCCGCCTCAAAGCGGGCGAGGTCGTTCACGATAAATTTCGCCTTGCTCGCGCCCGCGGCAGCGTTTTCGCGCGCCATGTCAACGGCCTTGTGCGCTATATCGACGCCTGTGAGCGAAGCGGGTGGCTTGCCAAAAAGCCTCTCGCGCTCAAATAGCAGCGTGCCGCTGCCGCAGCAAGGGTCTAAAACGCGCGCGCCTTCATTTAGATATGGCGCCGCAAAGCGCATGAGCGCGGCCGCATTGGCGGGCAATATGGACGCGGGCAGCGCGTTTACCCGATATGGATAGCGCTCGTCCTTCACTGTGAAAAGCTTTATATATATCGCCGTGCTCGTTGCCCGATGCGGGTTTTGCTCTACCCTGATCTCCATTTCATAGTCCGACGGCGTATTTAGCAGCCTTTTTGGCAAAAGCGACGCGAGCTGGCGGATAAAGCCCGCCCTATCGGTCTTGCCCCTGTCGCAATCGGCAAGACGCAGCTCAATGCGGCAGCCTATGGGTGCATTGGGCGTATGCGACGCGAAAACGAGCCTCTCAAGCACATTCGCCCGCAACGCGTGCGCTATAGCTTCCGGCTCCATGCGCACATCTCGCGCGACGGGCAGAAGCGCTTCGTAAAACGAGCGCGCCGCATACAGAGGCCGAATGTCGCTCGCCTTTAAAAGAACGCCGTCTGAAAACACCTTGTCCGGCATGGCCGCCGAGTCTGCGCCCACCTCTTTAAGCTCCAAAGCGAGCGCCTCGCCAAGCCTCTCGCTTACGCGAAGCTCCACCGGCTCGGGCTGCGAAAACCCTAAATATTCATGCTTGACTACGGGCGTGAGCCGCGCGAGCGCCGCGCTCAATGCGTCGCGCTCCTCGCGCTCGTGCTTGGCCTCGGTTTCGTCGTGCGCCTTTGCAACGGTGTGCTTTAAAAGACGCTTGCGCGCGGCGTCGAGCGCGGCATCAGAGGCCGTGGACGCGCAGCTTCCTATTGATAACAATATGGACGGGCGTACAAAGCGCGTCGCTTCCGAATCGAGCGCCGAAAAAAGCGGCTCAAGATAGCTTTCGCATTTAAGCTCGCCCATCAGCCGCGCCGCGTTGCGCCGAAGCTTCGCGTCGGGCGAATCGAGCGCCGATATTATGGGTGAAGCGTCCGCCGCAAAGCCCTCGATGAGCATGTCCCGCATGGCCGGTCGCTTTGACGCGCGGATTAGAAACGCCGCCGCCTGCGCACGCTCTGTTTCGCTGCTTGAAGCGCAAAAAAGCTCCCGGCACGGCTCGAACGCCGCTACGGGGGCGGAATCAAAAAGCTTCTCGGGGCCGTTGGGCTCGCTTAACCGCTGCAAAACGGTCTCTTTTGTAAGCATTTTTACCTCATTTCACTTTTATGGCCGTTTTTTCATATTCTTGCATGATAACGTTTATTATCTCGTCAGTGCCGTCCGCAAGCGGATCGGCGCTCATAACGGCAATGTAGGAAAGCCGTTCTGCGTAAAGATGCGTTACCGCGTCAACAAGGGTTCTTTTGCTAAGACGCTCTTGCTCTAAAACCATGGAATATCCCTTGCGCGCGAAATAGCCGGCGTTTAAAATCTGATCGCCGCGGCTTGCGGTGAGGGGGAGCGGCACCAAAAGCGCGGGCTTGCTCAGCGCGAGAAATTCAAACACGCTGTTGGCTCCGGCGCGCGAGAGCACGAGCTCCGCCGCCGCAAAAACATCGGGCAGCTCTTTTGATATATATTCAAACTGACGGTAGCCCTGACGCTGAAAATACGCTTCGTCCACCTTGCCTTCACCGCAGATATGGCAAACATTAAATGTGTCAAGCAGAAGATCGAGCGATTCGCGAAGCGCCATATTCAGCGCGTGCGCACCAAGACTGCCGCCCATGCACAATAAAAGCGGTTTATTGGCTGAAAAGCCGAGAAATTCAAGGCCACGCTGCTTATCGCCGTCGTAAAGCTCCGGCCGTATGGGGGTGCCTGTGTGAACCCCCTTGCGCCCAACGGCGGTTAAGGTATCTGAAAAGGTGACGCATATACGGCTTGCAAAGCGCGCGTTAATTTTGTTGGCAAGCCCGGGCGTATAGTCGCTTTCGTGCGTGACGACAGGGATATGGCGCGAATACGCCGCCACAACCAC
>CAZZNN010000247.1:0-2729 GCA_964655605.1 uncultured Oscillospiraceae bacterium | reverse complement strand
GTTTTCGCACTTTACAGGTTTTGCCGCCCGGCGAAGCGGAGCGTAGCAGGCAAAATCTGCAACCTCGAAAAAGTCCGAACAGGACTTTTTCGACAAGCTATGCGTTAGCGCCCCGCGCTAACGCATATTTCCGGGGAAATACAAAAAACCCCGGAAGACAACTTTCTTCCGGGGCGTCATTATAACGCGGTACCACCCGAATTGCCGTAAACCCGCCCGTTTAGCGGCGTTTATGGCCTCTCATTGCCCGCTGTAACGCGCGGGGCGCGGCCGGGCTAATCGTCCGTCCGGCTGAAAACCAAACGAACTTTCGCGCGCGGCGCTCAAGGAGGATACCATTGTTTTTTCGCCTTCCGCCGCGCTCTCACCATATCGCGGCTCGCTTAGGCGCGCCAAAAACCGGCGTGTTCCCTTCAAAGCTTTGCAATGCCTGATTATACAGCGTTTTTCCCGGCGCGTCAACCGTGCAAATATTTTTTTACCAAGTTTATAAACGCTTCCGCGTTCGCCGCCCGCGCGCAACTTTCTTTTTCCCATACCCCCCAGTAATTTTTTCATTTATATTAAGATTGTGTTACATTATATATCATTTTTATTTCATTTCCCTATTGCCAAATTTACGAACATGGTTTACAATACCTATCGTTGAAAAAAAGCGATGTAAACTCGCCCGCGTATAGCGAACGCGCCCGGCATAATATTAAAGAAAGGAGCCGCTGAGATGATTAACGCAATTAAGGTAATGAAATTCGATATAATCGGCAACGCAGGGGATAGCTATGCCCTTCTTCATGCCCGTGAAAACTCAGGCGGCTCAATAATATAGCGCTTACATAGAGCGCATACTAAGCCGATCTAACCGCGGGATTGAAGGAAAAAACCTTTAAACCGTGGTTTTTTTGTGTCTGACGAGCCGAAAAGGGAACGTCGGACTTGATAAGAAAAGGGAGGGAATACATAATGGAGACAATAGCAGCTTCAACCGCCGCAAAGGGCGTTGAAGCGAAAAAGAAGGGATCAAGACTGCTCTTAAAAATGCTCGCCGGGCAGAAGCGTTATTTGGTGCTTGCGGCGATATTCCTGATGATAGCGGTGGCGGCGGCGTACATAACGCCCATGGTCACCAGCTACACGATAGACAGCGTGATAGATTCAAAGCCTTCGACGCTTCCGTCGTTCATGAATGAATTTATCGAGAGCATAGGCGGGCGCGATTACCTTCGCTCGAATATTTACTGGCTGGCGCTGGCGCTCGTGGCGTTCACCGCGCTAAACGGCCTCGCGACGTATTTTCGCCGCAGGTTCGTGGCCGAGGGCAGCGAGGGCGTGGCCGAAAACTTCCGCAACGCGCTCTACAGGCACATAAACGCCGTGCCCTACGATTATCACAAGCACGTCTCAACAGGCGATCTTGTGCAGCGCTGCTCGAGCGATGTGGACACGATAAGGCGCTTCATATCGGTGCAGCTGCTTGAAATCGTCCGCACGGTGGCGATGGTTGGGTTCGCGTGCGCGATAATGTTTTCGATAGACACGCGCATGGCGCTAATATCAATGGCGCTGCTGCCTATACTCTTCGCTATCTCGTTCGTATATTTCAAGTATGTTAAAAAATACTTTAAGCTTTCGGACGAAGCGGAGGGCGTGCTCTCGGCCACCATACAGGAAAATCTCACCGGCGTGCGCGTTGTGCGCGCATTTGGCCAGCAGCGGGACGAGATGGATAAATTCACCCGCAGCAACGAGGATTTCCGAAAAAAGACCTTAAAGCTCATAGAGCTTCTTGGCATGTATTGGGGCGGCACGGACTGCCTTGGATATTTTCAGATAGCGCTTACGCTTATCGTGGGCATTATCTACTGCGTGGAGGGAACCTTTACGCTGGGCAATCTGGTGGTTTTCACCACCTACTGCGCCATGATAACATGGCCTGTGCGTCAGTTGGGGCGCGTACTTGCGGACTTGGGACGCAGCACGGTGAGCTTTGGCAGGCTAAGAGAGATACTGGACGCTCCCGCCGAAAACGAGCCCGGCAAGGCGCTTTCACCCAAAATAAAGGGCGACATCGAATTTAAGAACGTATGCTTCGGCTACGATACGCCCGACGATGTTTTAAAGAATATCTCCTTCACGGCAAAGCCCGGCCAAACTATAGCGATATTAGGGTCAACGGGCAGCGGCAAGACAAGCCTTGTGCAGCTTTTGCAGCGGCTCTACACCGTGACGAAGGGCGAGATAACGGTTGACGGCGTGAACATTAACGATATTTGTCACGAGCATCTGCGCTCGAATATAGGCATAGTGCTTCAAGAGCCGTTCCTCTATTCGCGCAGCATAAAGGAGAATATTCGCATAGTCAAGCCGGACGCGAGCGACGAGGATATTTTCGAGGCTTCGCGCACCGCCGCCATACACGACGTTGTTTCCGGCTTTGAAAAGGGCTACGACACCATAGTGGGCGAGCGCGGCGTCACGCTTTCGGGCGGACAGAAGCAGCGCGTGGCGATAGCGAGAATGCTCATGCAGCGCGCGCCGATACTCATTTTCGACGATTCGCTCTCCGCGGTCGACACAGAGACTGACGCGGCGATACGCGAGGCGCTTGCAAAGCGCAAGGAGCACTGCACCACGTTCATTATCTCGCACCGCATAACCACGCTCTCCAAGGCCGATAAGATACTCGTTTTAGAGCACGGCGAATTGGTGGAGGAAGGCACGCACCACGAGCT
>CAZZNN010000246.1:0-2793 GCA_964655605.1 uncultured Oscillospiraceae bacterium | reverse complement strand
CGTACAGGGGGGCAGTTACCCCCGAAAATTACCGCGAAAAAGAAAAGCGGTCTTTTGCTTTTGTCAACCTGTACACAGAAGCATAAATAACTGAGCCGCCGTTACTGGTCAAACATAGTTTTCCAGAGGAGAATGATTTACTTCCATCAATATAAGCAACCACCTTTTCCCCTGCTTTTAGATTTAGTGCGGTTGATCTTAGCGAAATTGTATCCTCAGATTGCAAGTATATAAGGCTTGGGATATTGATCTCAAAGGTGCTTTCTGTTTGTGCAACGGTATAAGATACCTCCGTTGACCCGGTACTATCAGCCGCCAACGCCGTCACAGGCAGCAAGCACAGCATAAGAGATAGTATAAACGCTATGCGCTTTTTCATTTCGTAACCTCCAAAGCTATTTCAATTACCGCTCCATTCAGCGGGGAGAGATCATCAAGCGCGGAGCAATCATATTTAAGAATCGCCCCTTCATAATTCCCCGCTTCCAGAGTATGGGAAAGTTCGATCTCTTGAACCGTCTGCCCCGGCGCGATAAGCCCGGAATGAAATATTTCCGTCCCTTCCGGCAAGCACAATGAAACCTCAAAATAGCAAGTATTATGAGCCGGATTATAAAGGTTCACGCTTTGGGTACTCTCTCGCGCCTTTAGCGTGATGCGCTCAAATCCCGGTATTGTGATAGAGTCTCGCACAGGCTCAACGGTTGCCGTGGGCGTTTGGGGCGTAGGTTCAATAGAAGGTTGCAATGTCATCATTTCTATAGGCACGTTTTTGGTTTGCTTGCTTCCGATCAAGAACCCCGCCCCTATAGAAAGTAAGAGTAAACACACCACCGCAACAATTAAAAGTGCAATCGAAGTTTTATTATTCACGCTCCACCCCTCCTATGATTTTTCTTCATCATAAGCGGAGAGCCTATCACTTAACAGGCAAAGTAGGTGGAAGTTTTCTCCATCGCCGTATTGTTGAATCGTCAGCGGGACAAGAAAACGCTTGATTCTTGCAAGCGGCTTGAATGGTTGGCGCGTCGTAATGCTTATATGGTTTGATGAAATCCGGCATCTCAAGATGAAGCACCCCGCACGACGGGCAGCGCAGCCGCCGGAGGTGGATATAATAAGCTATGCCCTCTCCGCTGATAATGCGCCTTGACCGGGTATCATAATAAATGAGCATCGTTCCGCAATCCGGGCAGAGCGGTACAGCTTTATTATATAGCGTGTAATGGTTTGCTTCCTTGCGTGGTACAAGATAGTAGCTTGATGTAGTAATCAAGCGCAACGCCCAAAAGAAAAGGCCACAGCGCCTATTGTGGGCGGCTATAGCCTTGACCGTTTACATCATACCTCTATCAAGCGCGGTTAACCGTCTGCTTGATTGCATCCTCCACAAAGGCATTAAGCGATATTCCCCGTGTTGATGCTGCAATAGCGGCTTGGCGGTGCAATTCCGGCTGAATACGCACATTAAAAGAGCCTTTGAACGGCTTTTCTGGTTGCTTGCCCTTTTCATTGCAGAAATCCAAATACTCATCAACCGCATTATGGAAATCTTCAACGATGGTTTCAACGCTATCCCCTTCAAAGGAGATCATATCTTTTATGCCAATCACTCGACCATGAAATATAGCGTCATCCTCCGCAAGCTCAATGCTTCCCGTATAATCTTTGTAATGAAGATAGTTGCTCATAGCAATCCCCTTTCCTGTAAAGCGGTGATAACGTCCTCTATCTGGTAGGCTTTCAAAATATTCCTTGGGTGTGGCTTATGCAGTCGGATATAATCATTTCCACCATTGGAGAAAGCTACCCGTGAACCGCTTGTTTTGCCTATGGCTATTTGCTCATACCCAAAGTATGAAAGCAATGCGGTTAGTTCCTCAAAGGTAAAATCCTTTGGCCTTGATAGTATGCGCTCAATTAGCTTTTCTTTTCTACTCATGTTTTCACCGCCTATGGATATTATATCCCGGCATTGCGAAATATGCAACTACTTTTAGTTGCAACAAGCGTATGAGATGACGCGAAAACTTACCTTTTTGCGAATCATCGCGGCAATAAAAAAGGGGGCACACATTTTTTCAATATTTCTTCCTTTTTGACGCAATAATCACGCGCGAAGGATAGCCGCCGCGCCGGACAGGGGGCAGAGGGGGCACACAGGGGGCAGGCATTTTAGGCGGGTCTGCCCCCTATTTCATATCCAACAAATATCCAACTCGATAGCATAAAACAGCTTGAAAACACTTCAAACAGCTTCAAACAGTTTCGCACGATTACAACAAGCCAAATCTAAATAATACTTGACTTTATCGGCAAGGATGCGTATAATTCAACACAACGCAGTAAGGTTGAACAAGGGTATGGGACAACTCATAACCCGGAGGTCGTTGGTTCAAGTCCTTCCCCCGCAACCATTTATTGCTCGGCTAAGCTTAGCTTGACCGAGCAATTATATGGCGGCATAGCTCAGCTGGCTAGAGCATTCGGTTCATACCCGGAGTGTCATCTGTTCGAATCAGATTGCCGCTACCAAACTTTTTTAATGAAATAGATATTTCGCCAAAAAACCCAGACGTCGTCTGGTTTTTTTGGTACTCTTACTCAAGGATTCTAAAATCCGGCTCCGCCGTAGATATATTTTCGGAATGGATACGAACCCCCTTTAGCCGCTTTGGTTGGTCGATTGCGACCTCCCAATGCGGCTTTTTGTACGTTCTTTTCTTCTTTCTTCTCGTCGTTTTCACTTTGTTTTCAATTCAATAGGAGGGCGTCAATATGGGACCAAACACC
>CAZZNN010000245.1:0-2808 GCA_964655605.1 uncultured Oscillospiraceae bacterium | reverse complement strand
GCCCCCGCCCTACAAGAACAAATCGCTTCGCGATTAGTTCTTTCATAGCCAACGCAAAGCGTTGGCATTACGAGAACGCTTCGCGTTCTCCATACAAAACAACATTAGGCACACCCCCCGTAGGGGACGGCAACATAGCCAACGCAAAGCGTTGGCATTGCGAGAATGCTTCGCATTCTCCATACAAAACAACATTAGGCGTCCCCCCAACGTTAACCACCCCCCGCCCTCCTAACGCGACCTCCTATATTAGGAGGGTGGGGATTTTATCGCACGAACGACCACAGGGCGCATGCCCTAAAAAACTTTAGCTCTCGGTGAAAGGAGCTGTAACAAATTTATGGATACATTCTTCAGCCTTCTTATCAGCGCCATATTGATGGGCTGCACCTATACGCTTGTGGCGATAGGCTATTGCCTTTTCTTCGGCGTATTGGACGTTGTCGTGTTCTGCTGCGGCGATATTGCCATATTCGGCGGCTTCACGATAATAGGCGCGTATACAATATTGTATTCCGCCGGAATAGTTCAGGCGGTATCGCCAATAGTGCTCATATTCATGCTTCTTGCGATAGCGGCGGTGCTCTGCTCGGCATTGGGCTTGCTCGCGTATCGCTTCAGCATAAAGCCCTTTGAAAAAAGCTCAACGCTCATGCCGCTTTTATCCACCATAGCATTGGGCGTGGTGATAAAGGAAGCGCTCGGCCTCGTTTTCCAGCCGGTCGTAAACGGCATAGCCACGGCGGCCACCTCGGCAAGCGTTATAGACCCGATGAGCGTCGTTGGCGGGCGAAACCCGCAGGCGATGCCCACGCTTATCGCCGCGACGGGCACCACCATGGAGCGCAATCTCATCATAATCGGGGTGACGCTCGCGATACTCGTGGCACTATTCTTATTTTTGAATAAAACGAAGATGGGCCTTTCAATGCAGGCCATTTCGCAGAATAAAGAGCTCGCGCTCATGACCGGAGTAAACGTCAAACGCACCATAACCGCCACGTTTGTAATCGGCGGCATGCTCATGGCCGTGGGCGGCTTCCTCCTTTCAAGCTATCAGACCATAATTCGCTTCGACGGCGGCACGATGTACGGCAGCAAGGGCTTCTCGGCGGCGGTCGTGGGCGGCCTCAAGAATACCTGGGGCGCGGTAATCGGCGGCATGCTCCTGGGCTTTGTAGAGGTGTTCACCGCCGGCTATATCCCCGGCGGCACGCAGTACCAGAGCATTATAGCGTTCGTCGTGGTAATAATTTTCATAATCTTCCGCCCCGAAGGGATCATCGGGGAAAAGACGCTTGAGAAGGTTTAAATGTGCAAACGCTGCGCGTTTGCACTTGGCGATTTTGCCCTTCGCCGCCAAAGAGCGGCGGCGATTCCGCTAAAGCGGAAATCGGACAAAATCGATTCCAAACGCGACCGACGCAAACCTCGCGGGTGGATATTATCCGCCTGCACAAATAGGCAAAACGCTTATTAGGAGAAAAATATGGAAAAATTCAAAAAATCCCTCAACAGCCCTCTTATGGTCGTGCTATGCAATGTGCTCATCGCGGCGCTCGTGCGCGAGATACTCATAACCGATTTCATCGTGAGCATAGCCATTATGGTGGCGGTGGTCGTGGCGATATTGGTGGTGGATAAATACGGCGTTGTGAACGCCATGTTCGACGCGTACATCGCCAATAAAAAGCCCGCCATAATATCCGGCGTGATATTGATTTTCGTCGTGTGCTTCAGCCTCACGAGCAACAACTATGTCGCGCACATCGCCACGATGGCCGTGATATACGGCATCGCGTGCCTCGGCCTCAATTTCCAGATGGGCTCCACCGATATGACCAATTTCGCGCCCGCCGCCTTCATGGGCATCGGCGCTTACAGCGTGGCCATAGTCACCACAAAGCTCGGCTGGTCGCCCTGGGCGGGCATGCTCGTGGGCGCGGTGGCCGTGGGAATTTTGAGCTACCTCGTTGGCGTGGCGACGCTTAAAACCAAGGGCTATTACCTCTCGCTCGTCACCATGGCGATACAGCTCGCCTTCACACAGCTATTGAATAACCTCCCCGAGCTCGGCGGCGCGAACGGCATACCCGGAGTTGAGAAATATTCGATATTCGGCTTCGAGCTTTATAAGAAATATACCATATTTGGCATAAAATTCGCTCCGCAGATACCATATCTGCTGCTGTGCATAGCGTTTTTGATACTGTTCGCGTATATCGCCATGCGCATATACACCACGAAAAACGGGCTGTCGCTCAACTGCATTGCGCAGGACGAGATAGCGGCCAACTGCCTCGGCATAAACGTTGCGAGACAGAAGCTTTTCGCGTTCGTGGTAGGCGGCGTGTTCTGCGGCGTGGCGGGGTCGCTTCTTGTGGGGCTTGACTCGTATGTTGGGCCGAGCACGTATAATTTCAGCCGTTCGCTTATACTTATCTGTATGGTGATACTCGGCGGCATGGATAATTCCATAGGCGTTATCGTGGGCGCGTTCCTGCTCGCGATAATAAGCGAGAAGCTCCGCGATTTCGCGGATTTCCAGCAGCTGGTGTATGGGCTTATATTGGTGACAATGCTCATAGTCCGGCCCAACGGCATTATCCCCAAGCGTGTGAGGAACTATTGCGGCATAACAAAACGTCAGCTCGTGCGCATGCCCCACGCGGCGCAGGTAGTGAGCGCAGACGAAGGCGAAGCATAAAAATGATAATCCCCCGTTAAAACGGGGGATTATTTGGCGAAGCCGCGTCCGTCCCCCCTCGGCGGGAGCAAGCCCCCGCCCTACATGAACAAATCGCTTCG
>CAZZNN010000244.1:330-2900 GCA_964655605.1 uncultured Oscillospiraceae bacterium | reverse complement strand
CGGTTTTCATCCGTTCCGGCGTACATGCCGCCGAAGCCGGATTATAAATCCCGGGATTTATCGACAGTCTGACACGGCGGGGCATACTCCGCCGTGTTTCTATTCTATTCCCGCGTTCCAAACACTATTCTTGTGAACAAATCCCTTGTGCGCTCTTTGCCGAGCGCTTTTGCAAAAGCGTCCGTAGACGGCCCGCCGTTTTCGAGCAATCCGTTCACATATTCCGCGCCGCGCCTTAATTTAAGCGCTTGCGTGGCCTCATCGAGCAAGGGTCTGTTGCTTGCTTGCACCAAATAAGTTGCAAGCGCTGAATTGAAAGCGTCGTTGAGCTGATTGGTTGCACTCTTTTTGGCGCGCTTTGCAAACGACGCGTCTAGCTTAATAGAGTCGTACCAGTGCTTGCCGAGGTCGTAATCGGGAATGGCCGCTATTTGGCTTTTTATGGCTCGCAACTCGGCGGCGTCGAAGGCGCTTTTGTTAAGCAGCGTGTCATAGTATTCAACAAGCATGGTGTATTTGCCCATGGCGGCTATGTAATCGTATGAAAAGAGCGGCATATCGCGCAGCGTGGAATTTATCACGAGCGTATCCATCAGCATAAGTCCGCCCATAGCCTTGCCGCGAAGCAGGCATACATTGCCAAGTCCTTCAGCAAAATACCATTCGAGCGTGATAGTTAGCGGTGAAGCTTTGAAAGCGGCATATTCGCCCGCGTCCTTTTTTGTTAGGCTAAAGCTGTTAGCTATAGTTTCAATTATCATGCCTTCGCTCCTTTAAATGCGTCCACCTTATCAAGCCCAGATTTATGCAGCATAATAACTCCGCCAAGAAACGTTCCCTGTGATATTATGTTTACCGCCTGCGCCAGCCAATGCATATTTGAGCTATTGTCAAACTTAGCCGATAAATAGCCCATGCCGAGCATAGTAACAAAAGAAATTACGAATAGTATGCATGCGAGGGACTTTTTCATGCGCTTGGCAATTAAAAATAAGCACCATTGCATACCCGCGCACCCTATAACCTGCATGCCGACAAAGGGCATGGTGCTGCCGTAAACAGGCGGCGCGGCAATGGCGAGAAGCGGCGCCGCGTCATTGCTCCTGCGGCAAAGCATGGCTAAAAGAGCGGCGAATACGAGCAAAAAGCCCGGCGCCTGCATGGGGAAGAAGGCTGCGTTGAGCGCTGTGAAATCGCACACGCCAAGAGCGTAGAGTATTTTCCACGCGGCCTTATATACGCCGGAAATAAGCACTATTAGCGAGCCTGCCGCGAGCAGGGCGAAAGCGCCCTTCACCATTTTGTTGTAAAGGTCGCGCTGAAGTATCATAGCCGCGGCGAAAAACAGCAGCACCGGCAGAAAATCCACCAGTGCCATCAAAACGGTTATGCCGTTCATTTCTTCTTCTCCTTGTTAAGGTGATATATCGGGAGCAGCGGAATGATTATAGGCGTTTTATCCGCATAGTCGTTATACTCTTTCATGCTGCCGTAGCGGCCGCTCTGGCGTTTTTCGAGCCGCTGTGCGCCGTTGAACATAACGAAAACTATAGAAATATAGGCGAGTATCGCCATCACCCACTGTCCCCAGCCGCTAAGCGCGGTAAGCCCGCCAATGGTTACGCCGGTCCAGAAAAGTATTTCACCAAAGTAATTGGGGCAGCGAACTATTTTATATAGCCCCTCTGTTGCCACCATATTGGGGTTTTTGGCCTTTTGCGCGCTCTTTTGCTGATCCGCGAGCGTTTCTATTATCAGCGCTATTACGCTCACCGCAATGCCTATCCACGGCAAAAGCGTGTCCGTAGCGCCGTTAAGCTGGCGATAGAAAACGGGGCTTGCCTGCGCCACATATAGCGCCACCACCATTAGCCATATCGTTGCCTTCACGAATATAGGCATGGGCTTTTCCGTGGAGGTAGCTTCCGTAAGCGTTTTTCTGTAGGCCGAATTTTTTAGCTCGCGATAGAGCAAGAAACCCGATAGCCTCGCGCCGTATATTATGAAAAGCGCGCACTGCGCAAAATGCACAAGCTGCATTTTCTCACCGAACATCACCATCAGCGCGATGCCTATTCCCGCTATGGCGAAGCCGTAGCCGATAGACAGGAAGTATACGAATTTATAAAAGCCCACCGCGCATAGCACGCCCGCAATTATCGCTAAAATCAAAATATAATCCCAACCCATAAAGCCCTCCTAGAAGCTCTTTTCAATGTATTCCTTAAAGCTGTGCTCGCCATAGCAAACCTCGCCTATCATGGGCTCGGTGAGCGTCCATTTGCTAAAACGGATTATTGCTTCCTTGCCGTTCTTCTTGAGCTTGTTCACAAATGCAAGCACATCGAAAAGAAAAACAGGAGCGCGCTTTATGTTTGGCTCTTTACCGGCCGCCGCAAAGCACATTTTTGCTATTTCCTCATAAGTGTAAGTCTCGTTGCCGCCTATAGGCACTACGATATTTTTATCGTTAATATGCTCTACAATGTATTGAGCAAAGTCGGGCGTGTCTATTACGTTGGCGCTTACGGGGTCGTTGCCCAGCAGCGTTACCTCACCCTTTTCTATCA
>CAZZNN010000244.1:0-277 GCA_964655605.1 uncultured Oscillospiraceae bacterium | reverse complement strand
CCCGTCGGGCGATATATCACATAGTCGATGCCGCTCTTTTTAAGCTCCTCCTCCATGAGGTACTTTGCATGCAGCATGGGCACTTTGGGCGCTTTATCTGCCTTGAGAACCGAAATATAAATAAATTTTTTCACTCCAGCACGCTTCGCCTCGTTTAAAAGGTTCACATTGCCCTGATAATCTATTTGATAATTCGTCACCGTCGCCGATGTTTTTGTAAGGCCGACGGTGGTTATAACCACGTCTGCGCCGTCGCAAAGACCCTTTAACGCCTCGG
>CAZZNN010000243.1:0-2909 GCA_964655605.1 uncultured Oscillospiraceae bacterium | reverse complement strand
TAAGTATGAGGCTGTTGACATACACGCTCACAGCTATCAGCACGGACTCCCCCGCATAAAGCGCGCACGCCAGAGCCAGCAGCCAACGGGATTTTTTGGTTTTCATTTTGCTTTAGTTCCTTTCGAGTGAAATATTCAGCCTTTCATCGCACCATTTAGCAATTTCATCATCGTGCGTGGAAATTATTATCAGCTTGCTTTTGCGCACGGAGTCGAGGTAGGCCATGAGGCGCTTTTTCCCTTCCGTGTCAAGCGCGGAGGTGGGCTCGTCGAGGAATATCACGTCCGGGTCGCGCAGCATTATGCGCACTAGCGCTATGCGCTGCTTCTCCCCGCCCGAAAGATTTGACGCGCCCTCGCTTATAACGGTGTCAAAGCCGTTTTCAAGCGAGGTCACAAACTCCTCCGCACCAAGCATTTTAAATAGCTCCATAAGCTTATCGTCCGATACGTCCGCGCCATCATGAAAGGTGATGTTATAGCGCAGAGTTTCTGGCAGAAGCGGCGGCTCCTGCTCGGCTACGCCTATTCGCGCGCCGCGCAGGGCTATCATATCGAGCTTTTGTATCGGCACGCCGTTATAGCGCACTTCGCCCTCATATTCATCTATATATAACCCCAGCAGCACGCGCGTGAGCGTGCTCTTGCCCGAGCCATTCTCGCCCGTCAGCGCGTAGGCCCTTCCGCGAGTGAACTCATAGCTAAAGCCCTTTAAAACCTGCGCCTCGCCATAAGCAAAGGAGAGGTTCTCAGCCGTAATAGCGCTGATGGAAGCAAGCGTCTGCGCGCCGTTAGTCGCTTCGCCGCAAGAGAATATTTCCTCCATGCGCTTCTTGAATACGGAAACCTCCTGCACGTCCTGCCCAAGCATGAAGAAATAGCGCGTCGCGCCCATAGTCATTGCAAAATAACTCACTATTATGGCAAATCTGCCTATGGTGAGCTGCTCTTCAAGCACGGCGACGCCGCCGATAAGATAGGCTATGGCCGTGGCGAGCGCGAGAATGAGCTTATCCGTGCCGGTGAAAGCATATTCCACCTTTTGCAAGTTGAGCACATGCGCAAGCACCCTTTCAAAAGGCGCGTCAAGCTTTTTCACAAAGCTGCGGTTAGCGCCCTGCGTCTGAATGAAGCGCACATTTGAAAGCTGCGCGTCAAGCTTGCCAAAAAACTCCGCCTGCGCCTCGCTAACCTCGTAATTCGCCTTGAACAAGGGCTTTTTGAATAAAATATAGCTCCCGTAATAAGCGCCGTTAAGGAGCAGCAGCGCAATGCCAAGATAAATATTGAAACTAAATATCAGCACAAGCGGCGCGATTAGCAAAATCATATTCGCAACTATCTGGTGGAGCACATTCATGCAGAACATTATCAGCAAATTTGAATCGTTGTTTATGCGCTCGTTAAGGCTCGCCGTATCCTTCGACGCGATATATATGGGCGAAAGCCGCTGCACATGGGCTATCGCGTCCGCGTTCATGCGATAGGCCATTGATATTTGCAGCTTGTTATAAAGCCTGTCCGAGATGAAGCCCAGCGCTATTTCAAGCACGCCAAGCGCCACTATCATGATTATGTATCTATAAATAAACTCCCTGCCCTTTGCGTAAACAAGATTGTCTATAAAGTTGCCCGTAATATATGGCAGCACGAGCGCCGCCACGCTCACAAGCACGCAAACGCAGATATACAGCGCCAGGTAGCCGCGCTTTTCTTTTATGTATTTGCCGCAGAACTTAAATATTTTGTGCATGCTGTCGCTCCTCTGTCCAAGCTGATTGGTGTATGTGTAGATGTTACCTCAATTTTTGCTGATTGAACATGACGCAAACGGAAAATTTTGGTTTTTGAGTAATATATTATTTTTCTTTCGATTATTAAAATGGGAACATATCCGGCAATTCAATGCCGAAATTTTCTCGCGCAAAGTTTTCATAGTGTTTCATCTGCATTATATTGTCAACCGACATAGCGAGTATGTACGCGAAAACAATTTCATTTCTCGCTTCATCGCGTTGCTCTGGTTTGCCGCGTTTCAATTTTGACCATGCGCGATTGTAGTAGAACTTTGCCATGAGCCGGGTACAGTCCATTTGTTTGCATAACTCTATTCCTTTATTACAAAGTTCAATACACTCCAAATAGCGCTCCGATTGTCCTAAGTCTTTGGAATGATTGTATATAATAAGCGGGTAGGTGCGCAGCTTCTCTTGCGCGTCCATGTAATGCATATCCATGTACTCTTCAAGCTCGGTATATAGTTTTATCGCATCAGCCCGCTTATTCATTTGACCATACATTATGGCTATATTGTTTATAATAGTCAGCTCGTCCGAGCTTAAATAAAACGTTGAGAGCCTCCGTGTGCCATATTTAGGCACAGTCAGCTTCACTGCGGTTAACAGCATTTCCATTGCTTCTATAAGCGAACCGTCCTTCTCGCCCTTTAGTATCGCCTCAACAAGCAGTGCAAACTGACGATATATTTTCTCATCTTCATCGTTAGTTAGCATATCATATTCTTTTAACAGCTCCGACATCCTTTGCAGATCACGGACTGCCATGCTCATGCGTATCTCGTATTTCTTCTCATGTATAGCAAAATCCTTGTCCGACATGAGCGCGTCGTACATATCGCCGTTTCGCCCCATGCGCTGCATTAGCGCGTCAAAAATCACCTTGCTTGGCAGGCGCTGTCCGTTTTCTATGCGCGATAGCGTGGGCACGGCGCAAATGCCGTCGCACAGATCCTCCTGAGTGATGGAAAGCTGGGTTCTGCACTTGCGAATTGTTTCTCCTATGCGATAATTTGCCATTCGTTGCCTTCATCTATAACTTGATGGCTACATACTATCACATATACTGCCAAAGGTCAAAAATGACCCGGTCAAAAAAAGAACGGAACGCGC
>CAZZNN010000242.1:0-2922 GCA_964655605.1 uncultured Oscillospiraceae bacterium | reverse complement strand
GATATGGATTGCGTGGGCGCGGCGCTCGGGCTTATGCGCTGCGCTAATATCGTGCAGTGCAGGGCATATATGGTGGTGGACGAGTCAAACGTCACCATAGAGAGCGCACTTGAGACAATGCGCACCACAAAGCTCCATCAGGACGCCATACGCACGGTTGAGCAGGCGATGAACATGGCGCACACGGGCAGCGTGCTCATAGTTGTGGATACGCAGCGCGAGAGCACGGTAATTTCAAAGGAATTGTATCAAAAATTCTCAAGGACTGTTATAATGGACCATCACCGCCGTCCGGTGGACGCGCTGCAAAACCCAACGCTCACATATCTTGAGGCGGGCGCTTCAAGTACGAGCGAAATGGTGACGGAGGTTATGCAGTATTTCGACGATTCGCCCCAGCCCACGAGCTTTGAGTGCGGCGCGCTGCTTGCGGGCATAACGGTGGATACCAAGCGCTTCGCCTTCAACACGGGCGCGCGCACATTTGAGGCGGCGAGCTATCTTAGGCGGCACGGCGCGGACACAGGGCTTGTGAAGCTCATGTTTCAGGACGATATGCAGACCTATATAGATAGATCCAATGTTGTCGAGCGGGCGAAGGTGCTTGAGCACGGCATAGCCATAGCCGCGTGCGAGCGGGATACGAAAAACGCGTCGCTCGTGGCGGCGCAGGCGGCGGACGAGCTTGTTAACATAAAGGATATTCAGGCGTCGTTCGTGTTCGCATATAGTCTTGAGGACGATAAAATAATGATAAGCGGGCGCAGTCTTGGCGAGATAAACGTGCAGCTCGTATTGGAAAAGCTCGGCGGCGGCGGGCATCTCACCGTCGCGGGCGCGCAGCTTGCAAACTGCACCATGCCTGAAGCGATAGCAAGGCTTGAGGAAAGCCTTAACACATATTTAAAGGAGGCTGAAATTATATGAAGGTAATGCTTATAAAGGAAGTGAAGGGCACTGGCAAGGCCAACGACATAGTTGACGTGTCGGACGGCTACGCGCGCAATTTTCTTATCCCGCGCGGCCTTGCACTGCCCGCTGACGCGAATAATATAAATGCCGCGAACCTCAAAAAGGGCGCGGAGGCGCATCGCAAGGATATGCAGCGCAAGCGCGCAAAGGAGCTTGCAAGCGGCATGTCCGGCCTCACGGTCAAGGTATACGCCAAGGCGGGCGAAAACGGCAAGCTTTTCGGCTCGATAGGCGTGAATGAGATAGCCGAGGGGCTAAAGGAGCAATACGACATTGAGGTGGATAAAAAGAAGATCCGCATACAGGAGCCGATAAAGACATTGGGCATAACCGAGGTATCCGCCCACATGTATGAGAATACCGACGCGCATTTTAAAGTGGAAGTAATTGCGCTGGCGCGCTGACGCTTTCGCGTTGACGCAAGCTGTCAACGCGAGGGATTTTGCGCTTCGCGCAAAAGGCTTTTCACAATCGCCTTTCGCGCCTGCGGGTGCTCACGGGCGGCGATTGTGAGAGGATACAGCGCCCGCAGGCGCTGCTCCGTTTTGGCGGCGAAGCCGCCAAAGCCGGATTGGTATGGGTGCGCGTTCGCGCACCGTAGGGCGGGGGCTTGCTCCCGCCGCGCCGCTTATGCAGGGCGCGGTCACGCACCACAACTTATGCGCACCACCCCAAGCCCCCTCCCCAAAAACTTCACACACCCGGAGAAAACAAAATGGAAGATATACAACCACGCGGCCCGGTGCTGCCGCCATATAATATCGAAGCGGAAAAATCGCTCCTCGGCGGCATGCTCATATCGCGCGAGGCGCAGGGCAGCGCCATGGAGCTTATAAACGAGGACGATTTTTACAAGGTCGAGCATCAGGTGATATTCGCCGCCATGCGCGAGCTTTACGACCGTGGCTCCGCCATCGACGCGGTGACCGTGATAGAGGCGCTAGTGCGCGCGGGCAAGCTCGATTTTATCGGCGGCGTGCCGTATATCACCGAGCTTTCCATGTTTGTGCCGAGCGCGGCCAACACCGAGTATTACGCGGGCATTGTTGAGGAAAACAGCGTCCGCCGCAAGCTCATGCGCGCGGGCAGCGAGATGATGAAGGACGCCGCCGAGAGCGACTGCACGCTTGAGGAGCTTTTAAACACATCGGAGCTGCGCGTTTTCAATATCTCCATGCGCAAAAATGAAAATACCCTCGTCCACATAGCCGACAGGGCGCTTTCTGTGTATATGCATATAGGCGAGCTTGTGGCAAGCCGCGGCAAGCTCACGGGCATTACCACGGGCTTTTCCGAGCTTGACAAGATGACCTCCGGCTTTCAGCGCGGCGATCTAATCATCATCGCGGGCCGCCCGTCCATGGGCAAAACCGCCTTTGCGCTCAATGTGGCCGAGGCCGCCGCCACGCGCGGCAATGCGACGGTGTGCGTTTTCAGCCTGGAAATGAGCGCGGAGCAGCTGATAACCCGCGTTATGTGCTCGCACGCCGGAGTTGACATGCAGCGCGTGCGCACGGGTTACACAGATGAAAACGAGATGGTGCGCCTCGCAGATTCGCTCGACGCGGTGACGGGCGCGAAAATTTATATCAACGACACCGGCGCCATAGGCGTGGCCGAGATACGCAGCAAATGCCGCCGGCTCAAGGCCAAAGTTGGGCTCGACATGGTGGTTATAGACTATCTCGGCCTTATGAAGCTCAACAACCCGCGCGGGCAGGCGAGCCTCACGCAGCAGATAAGCGAGGTGACGCGTCAGCTAAAGATCCTCGCGCGCGAGCTGGACGTGCCTATCGTGCTCCTCTCGCAGCTTTCGCGCGACGTTACGCGCAGGCAGGATCATAGGCCCATGATGTCAGACCTTCGCGATTCGGGCTCCATTGAGCAGGACGCGGACGTGATAATAATGCTCCACCGCCCCGCCGTTTACGCCCCCGACGACGATGAGGA
>CAZZNN010000241.1:1481-2942 GCA_964655605.1 uncultured Oscillospiraceae bacterium | reverse complement strand
ACTGATGAGGTGTCGGCTTTTCCAGCCGGTGGTTTTGCGTCCTCACACACCCGCCCCTGCGCACACCGCCCCCTCCCCCATTTTCACATTTGCATTTCTCCCCCACCGGTGATACAATCAATCCATGGAAGCAAAGCCCGGCAAAATTAGAAAACTCATTGATTTCATCAACGCGAACGGCAAGCTGCTCTTGGTGCTCATCGTGCTTTTATTCTGCGCGCTCGGCTACGGAAGCGCGGTGCTGCTGATTTTCGCGGCGAACAACAAAATTTTCTTCCCGGTGGCATTCGCGATGTTCACGGTGTACATCACTATTTTCGCATTTTTGATGGACAGGAAGCGCTGATGCGCCGCGTTTTTCAAACAATTCCGCCTGAACGCGACGGCGTGCAGGTTAAAAGCATACTCAAAAATGAATTACAGCTTTCATCTTCGCTCGTTGCGCGCGTTAAGCTGCGCGAAACGGGCATTTTGCTAAATGGCGTCCGCGCTTACACGACCGCGCTCGTGCATACGGGCGACGTGGTGGCAGTTGAGGTGGGCGACGCGGAGAGTTTTGGCATTTTGCCCGTCCCCGCGCCCATAGACGCGCTTTTTGAGGACGAGGATCTCATCATATTGAATAAACCCGCGGGCATGTCCGCGCACAAATCCTCGCGCGAGACGGACAGCACTTTCACCGTGGAAAACGTGCTCGCCGCATATTTAAGTGACGGTGAAAATCCGCACCTCGTCTCGCGCCTTGACAAATGCACCACCGGCGCCATGACCGTGGCGAAAAGCGGCTATGCGCACGAGCTGATGCGCCGAATGCAGCTTTCCGGCGGCATAAAAAAGACGTATCTCGCCATCGCAATGGGCGATTTATCGCCCGCGCGCGGCATTATCGACGCGCCCACCGGCTTTTTAGACGGCTCCGGCTACAAACGCGCCGTCCGCGCTGACGGCGTAAGAAGCGTGAGCGAATACGAGGCGCTGTGCTTTGATGGGCGCTTGAGCCTTCTTAGGCTCGTGCCGCTCACGGGACGCATGCACCAGCTTCGCGTGCACCTTGCATACATCGGCCACCCGCTCGCGGGCGATTGGCTCTACGGCGTGGAGGACAAGGCGCTCATCTCGCGCCCCGCGCTGCATTCCTACAGCGTGGAATTCGCCCACCCCATAACGGGCGAAAGCATAAAGGCCGTTGCGCCCGTGCCTGAGGATATGGGATCTCTTATGAAAATAAATTACGAGGATATATTATGATTCCCGATGCGTTTATGGAAAGAATGAAGGCGCAGCTCGGCGATGGCTTCGCCGCGTTCGCCGCGTCGTACTCCGCGCCCCCCGCAAAAGGTCTGCGCGTGAACAGGCTGAAGGCCGGTGCGTGCGCCGCGCCTGATTCGTGCGCCAACGCGCACCACTCCGCAGGGGACGGCAACATCGCAAACCTTCGGTTTGCTTTAGACGTACCGCACG
>CAZZNN010000241.1:0-1381 GCA_964655605.1 uncultured Oscillospiraceae bacterium | reverse complement strand
GCTGCCTGCATGCTTCGCCTTATCCCCCGCCTCAACCTCGCCCGACGGCTTCATTCTGCCGCCGGACGCGCCCCCGCTTGGCGAAAATCCGTATCACCGCGCGGGGCTTTTCTATTTGCAGGAGCCGTCCGCGATGTGCGCGGCAGAGCTGCTCGCGCCTGAGCCCGGCATGAACGTGCTCGACCTGTGCGCCGCGCCGGGCGGCAAAACCGGCGCTTTGGCCGCGTTCATGCGGGGCGATGGGCTGCTCGTGGCCAACGAGCCCGTCAAAAGCCGCGCGGATACGCTGGTTTCAAATATTGAAAGGCTCGGCGTGACGAACGCCGTCGTTACCGTGGCCATGCCGGACGCGCTCGCAAGGCTGCTCCCAAATTTTTTTGACGCCGTAATGGTGGACGCGCCCTGCTCGGGCGAGGGCATGTTCCGAAAAGATCCGAACGCGGGCAAGGAATGGTCTGTGGAGCACGTCCGCGCGTGCGCAAACCGCCAAAGGGAAATTCTTCGGTGCGCCGAAAAGCTCACCGCGCCGGGCGGGCGGCTGGTGTATTCAAAGTGCACGTTTTCGCCCGAGGAGGACGAGGAAAACGCGCGCTGGTTCGTAAATAATTTTCCTCGTTTCAGGCTCGTCAGGGAGCTCAAGCTCTATCCGCACACCTCCGGCGGCGAGGGGCATTACGCCGCGCTTTTTCAGGACGACGAGGGTGCGGACACGGGGGGCTATGCCAAAGCCAACGCGAGTTTCGCGCCCGCTCGGCTCGCTGTAGCAAACGATCCTCGCTTCACAGATTTCCTTGCCGACACATTTGCCCATTCTCCGGATATGAACGCGTACATGCTCAAGGACGGCCGCGTGGCGTTTATGCCGTTCGTTTTGCCCGAAGCGCTCACCAAGGCGTATATACTGCGCGCGGGCGTGCTCGCCGGGAGCCTTGAAAAAGGCCGCTTCGAGCCGGAGCACGCGCTTTTCATGGCTGCGTTCACCTCCGTGAAATGGCGGCGCGAGGTGCGTCTCGCCCCGGACGACCCGCGCCTTGACGCGTTCCTGCGCGGCGAGGAGATAGCCGTTGAAAACGCCGTCGCTGTCGCGGCAGGGGACGTTGTCGCGGCGGAAGGCGCAAGCGCGGACAAAAACGGCAGCGCCGCCGCAAAGGATGAGCCGCGCGGTTTCGCGCCGGTAACCGTGTCCGGCCATTGCGTGGGGTTTGTTAAAATAACAAACGGCGTGGGAAAAAACAGATTGCCAAAAGGATTGAGGCGCGTAACGCGCAGGTGACGTAACGCGCGCCGCGCGACCGCGCGAAACCCACCGGGCGGAAAACGCGAAAGCCGTAGGGCGGGGGCTTGCTCCCGCCGCCCCCCGCAGGGCGACGCGTCCCCGCGG
>CAZZNN010000240.1:0-2966 GCA_964655605.1 uncultured Oscillospiraceae bacterium | reverse complement strand
GCAAATCGCTTCGCGATTAGCCTTTAGCAAATCGCTTCGCGATTAGTTCTTACGAGAACGCTTCGCGTTCTCCGTTTTCACCTGACATCGGCGTAAGCCCCTGTGCGCGGCGGGAGCAAGCTCCCCAGGGGGTTCGGGGACCGCAGTCCCCCAGACTGTCGATAAACCCCGGGATTTACGATCCGGCTTCGACGGCTTCGCCGGCGAAACGGATCAGGCCCATGCGGCCGTTTCCTTTCAGCTTTTGCCGTCCGCGAGCGAAGCTCGCGGGCAAAGGCTCTGACGACCTCGCAAAAAGCGCAGCGCGCTTTTTGCGAAAGCCGAGGGCGCTTTTCTTACAATAATGTAAGCCATTTCGATGGCTTCTTTTTCTCTTTCGGGGTAAAATCAGCACATAAACCAAGAAACAGGAGACAGACTATGGAATTACTTAAACTTGAAAACGTATCCCGCATATTCAATACCCGCCTGGGCCTAAAGCAGTGCGTGGCGCTGAAAAACATAGACCTTTCCGTTGAAAAGGGCGAGTTCGTGGCGATAATGGGGCCGTCAGGCTCCGGCAAGACCACGCTTTTGAACATCATCGCCTCGCTCGACGCGCCCACCACCGGCGACGTTTATCTAAACGGCCTGCGCTTTCGCGATATAAAGGACAAGGCGCTATCGCAGTTTCGCCGCGATAATCTGGGCTTCGTATTTCAGGATTTCAACCTCCTTGATTCCTTCTCCGTGCGCGACAATATCCTCCTGCCGCTCGTGCTCTCGCGCATGCCGCTCCCGGCTATGGAATCGCGGCTGATGCCCGCGGCGGAGCGGCTTGGCATAGTTGACCTTTTGGATAAATATCCGCATGAAATCTCCGGCGGCGAAAAGCAGCGCACCGCCGTCGCGCGCGCGGTCATAACCGAGCCGCAGCTCATTTTGGCCGACGAGCCCACCGGCGCGCTCGACTCAAAAGCCTCAAACAATCTGCTCGCGCGCTTCACCGAGTTCAACAATATTGGCCACACCATACTCATGGTCACCCACAGCGCGATGGCCGCCAGCTACGCAAACCGTGTAATTTTTATACGGGACGGCGAGCTTTTCTCCGAGATTTACAAGGGCGGAGCCGACAGGGGCGCATTCCTTGAGCGCATAAGCGCCAGCCTCACCGTGCTTGAGCAGGGGGGTGCCTTGGTTGGGTAATTTCTATGCAAAGCTTGCGTTTTCAAATGTAAAGCGCTCGCGAGAGGTGTATTTGCCGTATCTTGTGGCCACGGCGGTGATAAGCGGCATATATTTTCTTATATTAACGCTTCTCAACTGCAAGAGCATATCGGGCGTGCCCGGCGGCGATACCGCGCGCATGATAATGGCGATGGGCACCGCGCTGTTCACGGCGTTCGCGTTCTTCTTCATGCTTTATGTAAATGATTTTCTTGTGAAGCGCCGCAAGAAGGAGTTTGGGCTATACGGCGTTTTAGGCATGAACAAGGCGCAGGTGGCGCGCGTTGTGTGCTTTGAGGGGCTATATGTGATAGGCGCGGGCGTGGTGGCGGGCATAGTGCTCGGCATAGCGTTCGGGCGGCTGCTTTTCATGCTGCTTTTAAAGCTGATGAATTTTGTGGGCGAGAGCACGTTCACGCTTACTCCGGTGGCTTTTATAGGCACGTTCGCGCTTTTTTTCGCGGTTTTCATCGTGACGAGCGTGCTTAACTCAATTCGCGTGAGCCTTTCAAACCCGGCCGAGCTTTTAAGGAGCGATAAGGAGGGCGAAAAGCCCGTCAAAAGGGTGGCGCTCAACACGATATTGGGCGCGGCGCTGCTGATATTGGCTTATGTTGTTGCGATAACGACGGAGAATACGGCAAATGCGCTGGGGCTTTTCTTCCCGGACGCGTTCCTCGTGATAATCGCCACATTCCTTCTGTTTAAGGCGGGCAGCATGGCCGTTTTGACGGCTTTGCGCAAAAATAAACGGCTTTACTATAAGCCGGATAACTTTGTGGCTATCTCCGGAATGTTCCACAGAATGCGCGCCAACGCGCGCGGCCTCGCCACGATATGCATACTTTTCACAATGCTGCTCGTCACCGTCGCGGGCACGAGCGCGCTGTATCTTGGCAAGGAGCAGATGACGCGCAACAGCTATCCAATGGACGTGGAGCTATATATACACGGCGATGATGAGCGCACGAGCGAGCAGCTCACCGAAAAGCTAAACGAGCTTGACGAGGCGCTGCTTGACGCGGCCAAGGCCAATAAGCTCACGCTTTGGCCCGATAAGAGCGTGCTTGTGGACATGGACAGGGGTTATAATTTCATGGACGGCCCTTTGAATGGCGTGCCGGTTTATCCAGATTCCACGGTGGAGTTTTACTCGTGCTTTGTGCGCAAGGATAACGCGCTGCTCTTTAATATCGACGGCGCGGACGACGAAGCGTGCATTGAATTCATCAATAGCGAGGTCGCTCCGCTCGTTGACGGCGGCATAGGCATATTGCCTTGCAGCTACAACTCGATATACGAGATGCGGCGCGAGGCCAACGGCCTTTACGGCGGACTCGTGTTCATAGGCGGGCTGTTCGCGGTGCTTTTCCTCGCGGGAACGGTGCTGATGATCTATTTCAAGCAGATAACCGAGGGCTATCACGATAAGGAGCGCTACAATATAATGCAGAAGGTAGGCATGGACCAGGGCGAGGTGAAGCGGACGATAAACAAGCAGATACTCTGGGTGTTCTTCCTGCCGCTCTTTGCGGCCATAGCGCACATTGCCGCCGCAAGCCCCATGATAATAAGGATGCTCAAGGTGTTTAACCTACAGGACGGCGGCCTCACGCTCGCGTGCGTCGCGGTAACGTCGCTCGCGTTCGCGCTGGTGTATCTTATCGTGTATTGGCAGACGGCCAAGGTGTATTATAGGATAGTTTCAACGAATAACGAACGGTAAGTTAAGGCGCGCCCCCTACGGGGTATCCGCA
>CAZZNN010000239.1:0-3002 GCA_964655605.1 uncultured Oscillospiraceae bacterium | reverse complement strand
AATCTGCGATTTTGCCGTACCCTACGGGGCATCGCACAATCGTCGCAACACCCCCGTAGGGCGGGGGCTTGCTCCCGCCGCCTGCGCGCACTGCCGCAACATGCGCGCACCTACGGCACGTCAAAATCTGCGATTTTGCCGTACCCTACGGGGCATCGCACAATCGTCGCAACACCCCCCGTAGGGCGGGGGCTTGCTCCCGCCGCCTGCGCACTGCCGCAACATCTGCGCCCTATTCCCACAAAAAAACTCCGCAAAAAAAGGAGCCGGCATTTTGCCCGCTCCTTTGATAAGCTCACTTAATTTTCCGGTTCAATAAGACCGAAATTGCCGTCCTTGCGCTTATAAATAACGTTGAAATTGCCGGTGTCGCCATTGACGAACATATAGAACGCATGGCCAAGCAGCTCAAGCTGCAACATCGCCTCATCAACGGTCATGGGCTTAATATCGAATTTTTTGACCCTAACGACCCTTGGCGCGTCCTCGTCCTCGTCTTCATCTTCAAAGGCATCCATGAACACGGGCTCAGGCACCTTGAATGCGCCCGCGCGCAGATTTTTTTCAAGCTTGGTGCGGTGCCTGACTATTTGCTTTTCAAGCTTTGCAAGCACATTGTCAACCGACGCGTACATATCGCCCGACACTTCCTCGCCGCGGATTATCCCGCCCGCGTAAGGTATTGTGACCTCGATGATATGACGGCTGCGTTCAACGCTTAAAGTGACAAATACCTCTGTGTCCTCCGGGAAATACTTATCAAGCTTGGGAACCTTTTTGTTGATAAGCTCTCTTAGATAATTGGATACTTCGATGTTTTTTCCGGTGATTGAAATACGCATACTTCATACCCCTTTCGCGCGCCGCCGCTAAAAGCTATTTTAACGAAAGCGCTTTTGTTCTTAATGATAGTATACCATATTTTAGCGAAATTAAATGTAGTAATTGTGAAAATTACGCTAAATAATAAGGCTTCCTATTAAATAGACCGCAAACGCCGCAAAATAGGCTGTTATGAGCTGATAGAGCAGCATGAGCGCGGCGCGTTTGCCGCTGCCAAGCTCCCGCCTTATAGTGGCCGTGGCCGCCATGCAGGGAGTGTATAATAATACAAAAGTGAGAAAGCTCGCCGCCGCCGCGCCCGTAAACGCGCTTCCAAGCGCGCTGGCTACGGTTGCCGCGGGAGCCGTGACGGCAAAGCCATATAAAAGCGAGAGCGTGCTCACAATGGCTTCCTTTGCGATTATTCCGGTTAAAAGCGCCACGGCCGCCTGCCATGTGCCAAATCCAAGCGGCGCGAATATGGGCGCGATGAGCCTGCCGATATGCCCTAAGATACTGTTTTCGGGGGAGGAAGCTACGCTGAGCGTTAGATCAAAATTTTGCAGCAGCCATATAACTATGCTCATAAAGAATATTATCGTGCCTGCTTTTTCGAGAAAATGCTTCATCTTTTCCCACACATGCTCAAGCGTATCGGAAAATTTAGGCATGCGATAGGGCGGAAGCTCCATCACGAACGGCGCTTCAATAGCCTTTCGCGCGGCGCGCTTTAATAGCAGCCCGCTTAAAAGCGCCGCGAGTATGCCGCCAAGATACAGCGCGAATATAATAAGCCCGCTTGAACGGGGGAATATGGCGCTCGCTATAAGCCCGTATACGGGAAGCTTGGCAGAGCAGCTCATAAAGGGCGTGAGCATAATGGTCATGTGCCTTGAGCGCTCGCTCTCAAGCGTTCTTGCGGTCATAACGGCGGGCACGGTGCAGCCAAAGCCCATCAAAAGCGGTATTATGCTCTTGCCCGAAAGCCCTATTTTGCGCATGGGCTTATCCATTATAAAAGCTATGCGGCTCATATAGCCGCTGTCCTCCAAAAGCGAGAGACAGAAAAACAGCAGCGCTATCTGCGGCAAAAATGTTATAACGCCGCCCACGCCCGCGATAACTCCATTGAGCACGAGCGATGAAAGCCACAAAGGCGCAGCCGATAATAGCCCGCCGATATAAGGCGAGATCACGCCGTCTATCAAAAGCGCCATAGCGTCGCTCAAAAACGCGCCGAGGCTTGAGAAGGTGAGCATGAATATCGCGAGCATTATCAGCAAAAACAGCGGCAGCGCCAGATATTTATTCGTAAGCAGCCCGTCTATCCTGCTTGAGCGGGCTTTATTGCCAAGCGCGCCGTCCTTCTTCACCGCTTTGGCGCAAACGCGCTCAATATAGCGGTAGCGGCAGCTTGCAATATGCCCCTCGCCATCGCCAAAAGGACTTTTAGCGTCGAACTGCGCGGCGATTTTATCCACCTCGGCTCGCGTGGATATGGGCAGCCCGAGCCGCTCTAGCGTGTCCTCATCGCGCTCCAAAAGCTTCATTTCAGCCCAGTGCTCAGGCAAGCCCTTCTCCCTGGCGCGCTCGCCTATAATGGCGCCAAGAAGGTGGTGCGCATTGTGTGTGGCGGCGTCGTAAATATCGTCCGGCTCGGTGGAGAGACTGTTGTGATAAAGTGTGTGCGCCGCCGCAAGCAGCTTTTTTGCCGACGCCTTCAATTCCTCAATTCCCTCGCCTGTGCGCGCGCTTATTGGCACAACGGGCACGCCCAGCTCGAACGACAGGCGTTCGCAGTCTATCTCGCCGCCGTTCCTTTTCACCTCGTCCATCATGTTGAGCGCAATTACCATGGGTCTTTCAAGCTCCATGAGCTGCAATGTGAGATAGAGGTTCCGCTCAAGATTAGTAGCGTCAACAATATTTATAATAGCGTCCGGCTTTTCATTTATTATATGGTCGCGCGCGGCCATCTCCTCCGGAGAATAGGGGGAAAGCGAGTAGATGCCGGGCAGATCCACGAGCGTCGCCTCATGGCCGGGCATAAATGCGCCCTTGCCGGCTGAGCGTATGCGCCCCTCCTTTTTTTCAATGGTAACGCCCGCCCTGTTGCCAACATATTCCTTAGCGCCGGTCATGGCGTTAAAAAGCGTGGTCTTGCCGCAGTTGGGATTGCC
>CAZZNN010000238.1:0-3011 GCA_964655605.1 uncultured Oscillospiraceae bacterium | reverse complement strand
GCAAAATCGCACATTTTGACGTACCGCGCCCGCGTCTGCTCCCGCCATGCACGCAGTTATTGCCAATGTAGGGGACGGTCTTGACCGTCCCGCGTCCTCTATCGTTTACACCGCCCGCCACCGCCCCTCCGTAGGGGTGGCCTCCCGGACGACCAGCAAACCTTACGCCTTTTTCTTCTGCGGAAGCTGCGCCAAAAGAATCGCCGCGAACATCAGTGCGCACCCGATAACCTCTTTTAGCGAGAGCGCCTGACTTAAAAGCGCCCAGCCCGCTATCACCGCGAACACCGATTCAAAGCTCATCAATAGCGATGCTACCTCCGGCTTTGCGTTCTTTTGCGCCACGATTTGCAGCGTGTACGCCACCGAGCAGGAGAGCACGCCCGCGTAGCCTATGGGCAGCCACGCCGCGCCCATGCTCGCAAGGCTTACCGGCTCGCCCGAAATCAAAACGCTTATCCATGAAAGCGCCGAGCACACAAAGAATTGCACGCACGAAAGCCTAACCCCGTCAACGAGCGCCGTAAAACGGTCTACAACGAGTATATGCCCCGCGAACGCCGCCGCGCATATAAGCATGAGCACGTCTCCAAGCGCGAAGGTGAAGCTTTCGTTTATGCACAAAAGGTATAAGCCGACCATAGCTATCGCCACGGCTATCCATGTGAGCATTGGCGGACGCTTTTTCACAAAAAGCCCCATCAGCGGCACAAACAAAATGTATAGCGCGGTTATGAACCCCGCCTTGCCCACGGTTGTGTACATAAGACCTATCTGCTGAAACGTACTGCCTAAAAACAGCATGAGCCCGCAGCACGCGCCGCCGATGAGAAGCTGCTTTTTGCTGCCTTTTTTGGCCGCTTCCTTCCTTGCGGGGTCGAGCTTGTCCAGCAGCGCTATGCAGGGGATAAGCACTATGCCGCCCAAAAGCGTGCGCGCCGCATTAAAGGTGAAAGGCCCCACATAGTCCATTCCAACGTCCTGCGCCACAAAAGCGACGCCCCATATCAAAGCTACGAGCAGCAGCACAAGACTGCTGCCTAATTGTTTTTTATTCATGCTTTTGCGATTTTAACGAGCCGCTTTAGCTCATTGCGTATCTCTATCTTCTGCGGGCACATTTTTTCGCACGCGCCGCAATCCGCGCAGTTCTCCGCCTTCGCCTCGCCCATGGAGCTATAGCCGCGGCGCGTCCCGTCAAGGTTTTCAAACATCACATATTCGTTTAAAAGCTCAAAGCTTTCCGGTATGTTTACCCCGTGCGGACAGGGCATGCAGTATTTGCAGCCAGTGCAGCCAACGCCGATGCGATTTTTAAGCGTATGCGCCATTTCGTCTATGAGCGCCGTTTCAAACTGCGAGAGCGGCTTAAAACTATTGAATGTGTCAATATTGTCGCTGAGCTGTTCTTCATTGCTCATGCCGCTTAAAACCACCTTCACACCGTCAAGGCTTCCGGCGTAGCGCATAGCCCAGTACGCAAGCGATTTTTCGGGCGCGAGGTCGATGAGCTTCGACGCTATCACCTTGGGGAAGGTCACGAGCGAGCCGCCCTTGCACGGCTCCATCACAACAACGTCCGTCCCGTGCCGCTTTGCAAGCGCAAGCCCGCGCGCGCCCGCCTGATCGTCCATATCCATATAGTTTAGCTGAAGCTGGCAGAAATCCCATTTGCGATAGCAAAGTATTTTCTCGAACGCCTCGTATGAGTCGTGGAAGGAGAAGCCGAATTTAACTATCTTGCCCTCGCGCTGAAGCTGCTCGAATATGGGTATGAGATCGAATTTTAAAACGGTGTTTTCAAATCTCTCATAGCCCAGCGCGTGAAGCAGGTAAAAATCTATATGGTCGGTTTTAAGATGCTCAAGCTGCTCGTTAAAGTATTTCAGCGCGTCCTCGCGCTTTTCTATTTTCCAAACGGGAAGCTTTGTTGCGAGCGTGTAGCTGCCGCGCGGATACTTGGATAAAATCTCGCCAACGGCCTTTTCACTTTCGCCGCCGTGATAATTATACGCGGTGTCGAAATAAGTGACGCCTGATTTTATGGCAATATCAATAAGCCTCGCCGTGCGCTCCATGTCAATAAGACCGTCCTCATGCATGGGAAAGCGCATACAGCCAAAACCAAGCAATGAAACATCAATTCCGCCTATTTCACGTTTTTCCATAGTGTACCTCTCAGTTATCATAATATATAGTTAGCTTATCACAATGGCCGGGTAAATCAAGGATAATTTTTTGCTTTGCGCTCTAAAATTCGGTGCAAGAAATCACCTTGCCGCCGTCGAGCTCAAGCGTTACGCCGTGCGCGGGAGGAGTGGCGTAATCAAATGAGTTTCGCCCCTCAATGGGGAAGAAGCTCTCGCGTATGCGCGCTATCGTGCCGCCGTGACACACCACTATCGCGTCCCTTGCCGCGCTTGACACAAGGCTTGTGAAAGCGCCGCACACGCGCCGCGTGAAATCAGCAAAGCTGTCGCCGCCGCCGGGGAAATGCGTATTTTCGGTGAAATCATCGAAAAAATGCGCATAGCGCGCGTCGGCCATTATATCCTCGTATGTCATGCCCTCAAAAGCGCCGAAATCAACCTCGTTGAAGCCCGAGAGCTCGCCCTTTGAAGCGTCGCCATAAATGAGCGCGCAGGTCTCCTTGGCGCGGCCTAAGGTGCTCGTATATACGTCGCAGTTTTCGCAAGGCGGATATATGCCCTTAGCTGCGAGCGCCTTTATCTCCTCGCGCCCTTCGTCCAAAAGCGGCAGGTCGAGGCGCCCGTAATACCATTTTTTAACGAGCCCCTCTGTGAGCCCGTGCCTAATCAAATGCAGCTTCATATTTAAAACCATAGCTTTCGCTTACGAAAGCATCCTTCCATGGAAATCAGCCTCAAAACCGAATTATGAAAGACGCAGTCTTTCATAATTATGAGCATAGCTTTCGCTTGCGAAAGCTTCCTGCTGTGGGAATTGAGGGTGGTTTTGCGTCAGCAAAATCGCCATTGTAAAATGGCGAA
>CAZZNN010000237.1:0-3031 GCA_964655605.1 uncultured Oscillospiraceae bacterium | reverse complement strand
CGACATCGGCGGCATAGACGGTCTTGTTCACGTCACCGATGTGGCGTGGGGCCGCGTGAAGAATCCGGGCGACGTTTTGAGCGTCGGTCAGGAGATAGAAGTGCTCATCCGCGACGTGGATGTTGAAAAGCAGCGCGTAAGCCTTGGCTACAAGCAGCTTCAGCCAAAGCCCTGGACCATGGCGGCCGATAAGTACCCCGTGGGCTCAGTGGTGGAAGGCAAGGTCGTTCGCATAGTGCCATTCGGCGCGTTCGTAGCGCTTGAGCCCACTATAGACGGTCTTATCCACATTTCTCAGGTTGGCGTAAAGCGCATTGCCAAGGTTGAGGACGAGATAAATGTTGGCGATATGGTTCGCTGCAAGGTTCTCGACGTCAATCCCGAAGCCAAGCGCATAAGCCTCAGCCGCCGTGAGGTAGTGCTCGAGGAGAATCCTGAGATAGCCGAAGAGCTCGCCAAGGAAAAGGAAGAGCGTGAGCGCATGGCTGCCGAGCGTGCCGAGCAGCGTCAGGCTGCCGCCGAACAGGCCAAGCAGGCTCCCGCCGTCCAGAGCGACAGACCCGAGCGCGTCGAGCGCAGTGAGCGTCCCGCTCGCCGCGACCGCAGCGACCGTGGCGACAGACCCGAAAGGTCTCGCCGTGAGGATTCCGATTACGAGCTTCCGCCGGTAGAGTCGGCAACGACCTCCCTTGCGGATAAGTTCGCCGGTTTCAAAGAGAACTAAGCTAAGTTAACACAGCAAGGGAGGGTATTTACCCTCCCTTGCTTTATATCGACGCCCGCTCCGCCAACGCACTGGCGCACTGGCGCGCTGCGCCCGCGCCCGTCGCACCCGTGGGGCGGATATTATCCGCCAGCTAAAACCGCCTGCCCGCATAATGCCGCCAACACACCCGCCCACCCCCACAAAAGATTCTCCCGCAACCAAGAAAGGACATTCCCCATGTATAAATCCGCCGCCATTTCCAATAACACCCTCGTTATAACCGGCTTTGACAGGCTAAACGCCCTTCGCACCTGCTGCTGTGGCCAGGCGTTCAGGTGGCGGCAGCCGGGCGAGGACCATGCCGGGAACACGCTTATGTTCGGCGTTGCAGGCTCGCGCGGCGCGTTTATTTCGGGCGACGCCCAAAAACTCGTCATATCGCCCTGCGCCGAGGGCGACGAGGCATTCTGGCTCAATTATTTTGACGCCGACCGCGACTATACTGTAATTGAGGCGCAGATAGCTCAAAATGAGCGTATAGCGCCGTGCCTGCCCTATGCCTCAGGCATAAGGGTGCTCAAGCAGGAGCCTTTTGAAGCGCTCATTTCATTCATAATATCCGCAAATAATAATATTAAGCGTATAGGCGGCATTATTGAGCGTCTTTGCGAGCTTGCAGGCGAAGCAAAATGCGCTGACACTATGCAGTATTTTGCATTTCCAAAGCCAGAAGCGATAGCACGGCTTGATGAAAACGCGCTAAAAGCCATAGGCGCGGGCTATCGCGCGCCGTTCATACTTGAGGCCGCAAGAAAGGTGGCCGATGGCTATGATCTTGCACCGCTGAGCCAAATGCCTCTTGACGCGGCGCGTAAAGCGCTTCTCGAGTTCAAGGGCGTAGGTCCGAAGGTGGCCGATTGCGTGCTGCTCTTTTCGCTTGGCCATGACGACGCGTTCCCCGTTGACGTTTGGATAGACAGAGCCATGAAGCAGCTTTTCTTCGACGGTGAAAAGCCTGACCGCGACGCGCTTGAATCCGCCATACGCGGCCTCGGCTCGCTTTCGGGCATAGTCCAGCAATATATTTTCCACTATATTCGCGAATCAACGCGCAAATAAGTTATTTCGCATTTATAAGGCCGGCAATACCAAGGTGCATGTTTACGCATGCGCCTTTTTTCGTGTATATATTCCATAACAAGTGTTAATACTATGCAGGACGCAGTTTTTGCGCGGCAAATAATCATTGACCAGCCAAAAAGGGGGATTAGTTATGGATATAGATATAAAGAGAGACGGCGCGAGGATATTAGCCGTGCTCACCGGCGAGCTTGACCATCACAGCGCCGCAAAAACGCGGCAGGCGCTTGACGAGACTATTATGGCCGTAAGAGCGCCGGAGCTTACGCTCAACATGAACGGCGTTACGTTTATGGATAGCTCGGGTCTGGGCGTTGTACTGGGCCGCTACCGCACCGTTACAGAGCGCGGGGGAAGACTGTATATAGGCGGCGCGAGCCGTTCTGTGGAGAAAATATTGCGCATGGCGGGCGTATATTCGCTCGTTGAAAAGAGGGGGTAAAGTATATGGAAAATCACATGAAGCTCAGCTTTGAGAGTCTTTCGCAGAACGAGTCGTTCGCGCGCACGGTAGCCGCGGCGTTTCTTACGCAGTTAAATCCCACTATAGAGGAATTGACCGACGTGCGCACCGCAGTGAGCGAGGCTGTGACAAATGCTATCATACACGGCTACGCTTCAAAATCGGGCGTTGTTGAAATGGAATGCGGCGTGAGCGGCGCGGAGTTCAGCGTTGTGATAAGCGATACCGGCAAGGGGATAGCCGATATTGAGCTTGCAAGACAGCCATTTTACACGTCTGTGCCGGAGCTTGAGCGATCAGGCATGGGCTTTGCCGTTATGGAGGCGTTCATGGACAGCGTGGACGTAGCTTCGCAGCCAGGCGAGGGAACACGCGTTACAATGAAAAAAATAATCAGAAAAGACGGCCGTGAAAGCTGATGAGCTGTCAGGTGAAGCCGCATGAAGCGACGCTTGGGCTTATAAAAGACGCGCAGCATGGCGACGACGCGGCGCTTGAGGAGCTTGTCTCATCGAATGCGGCGCTTGTTAAAAGCATAGTGAAGCGCTTTATCAACAGGGGCGTTGAATATGACGACCTTTATCAGATAGGCAGCATAGGTCTGATAAAGGCGATAAAAAATTTTAACGTTGAATTTAACGTGCGCTTTTCCACCTATGCCGTGCCGATGATAATAGGCGAGATAAAGCGCTTTTTGCGCGACGACGGCATGGTAAAGGTGA
>CAZZNN010000236.1:1003-3039 GCA_964655605.1 uncultured Oscillospiraceae bacterium | reverse complement strand
GGCATATTAAGGAGAGCCTAAAGGGCGTTAAGGAGATAGGCGGCACGGTGCTTTCAGCCGAAATGCTCTTGACCGTGCTCACGCTCGCGGTGGGCGTTCTGTATCCGGTGCTGCTGATGGTTTTGAAGGCGAACGGGCTTGTGTGAGGGTGATGAGGCGCCTCATCACAGCCTGCGGAGTTTTCCCTGCGGGGGGCCACCTCATCACCGCCTGCGGCGGAGCTTCCCCTCAAGGGGAAGCCTGCTTTCCACCGAGGTTGCGGTTAAGCAAAGGCTTCCCCTTGAGGGGAAGCTGGCTCGCGAAGCGAGACTGATGAGGTGGCCCCCGCAGGGCGGCCGTCTCTATGCTACAATAACTATGCGAAGGTGATATTATGGAACTGATTCTGATTTTTACGGCTTTTATGCTGGTGTTCGGCGTATACGCGGTGATGAGCCGCAGCATAATCCGCTCGGCCATTGGGCTTGCGCTGTGCAGCGCGTGCCTGTCGATGGCGTTTTACAATATGGGCGCGCAGGTCGCGTCGATGTTTGAGCTGTCGGTATGCTCTGGGCTTGTGACGGTGGTGTTTATCGCGGGGATAAGCTTCGCGCACGCGCCCAAGGCGGAGCTTATGAAGGAATATAACGACCAAAAGCGCTCCATGGCGCTGCCCGCGCTTTTGATAGTGGCGGGCGTGGTGATGATAATGATAGCGCTCATAGTCGGCGGCGAGGGGCTTAGCATGACGCTTACGGACGAGAGCGGCACGAAGGAGCTTTTGTGGGGCGCGCGTCAGGCGGACGTATGGGGGCAGATGGCGGCCATACTCTGCGGCGGCGTGGCGATAACAGTACTGTTCAGGGAGGAAAAAAAGAGATGATAACGCCAACATATTTGCTTTTAATGCTTGGGCTTCTGATGATATTCGCCGGGTGCTACTGCCTTGTGCGCACTTATCACATGCTTAAAATGACGATAGGCATAGAGGTGGCCATGAAGGGCGTGACGTTCGCGCTGGTTCTTGCGGGAAACGTGGTGAACAACGTGGCGCTGAGCGAGACGTTTGTTATCACGGTAATAGTTTTGGAGGTCGTCGTCGCGGTAGTGGGTATAGGAATGGCCGCGAGCCTGTATCATAAATACGGGAATATGGACGTGAGAAACTTGAGCAGGCTGAAAGGGTAGGTAAAAAATGGAGATCTTGCTTAAACCGCCGGTGTTGTTCATCATATTTGTGGCGATATTCGGGGGGCTCATGCTTTATTTGAGGCGCTATGAGAAAAAGGCGCACGAGAGCGACAAGTCCGGCACGGAAAATAAGGGCGCGACGGAGTCTTATGCCTGCGGGCAGAGGAATTACGAAAGCTATGTCAACCCTGATTACAAGCAGTTTGTCAAATACGCGTTCGTGTTCTGCGTTATGCATGTGCTTGTTATGGTCGTGTCAACAGCGCCCAAGGGCGAAATGCTCCTGCCGCTCGCATACGTCGCCGCAGGAGTGCTCTCGCTTGTGATAATATTTAGAAAGTGAGCGCAGGCGCGGCCGCAGGGTATGGCAAAATCGAAGATTTTGACGTGCCGCGTGCGTGTGCAAACGCGGCGGCGGGAGCAAGCCCCCGCCCTACGGCAATTCCACCGCAACGCCGGTGCGCGCAGGGGAGCAGGTGGCAATTCCGCCGCAACGCCAGTGCGCCAGCGGCGGCGGGAGCAAGCCCCCGCCCTACGGCGTTTCCGCCTGCCGCAGCCGCGATGAAAAGCAGGCTTCCCCTTGAGGGGAAGCTCCGCCGCAGGCGGTGATGAGGTGGCCGCCCGCAGGCGCGCCCGCGATACCCCAGGGGCGGCGGGAGCAAGCCCCCGCCCTACGGCGTTTCCGCCGCAACGGCGGTGCGCGCAGGGGAGCGGGTGGCGTTTCCACCGCAACGCCAGTGCGCGCAGGCGGCGGGAGCAAGCCCCCGCCCTACGGCGTTTCCATCGCAACGCCGGTGCGCGCAGGGGAGCGGGTGGCAATTCCGCCGCAACGCCAGTGCGCCAGCGGCGGCGGGAGCAAGCCCCCG
>CAZZNN010000236.1:0-903 GCA_964655605.1 uncultured Oscillospiraceae bacterium | reverse complement strand
CCCTACGGCGTTTCCGCCGCAACGCCGGTGCCCGCAGGCGCGCCCCCGCCCTCCCCCTCCCCACCAATAAATCCATAGGAAGTAAGGAAAAACCATGAAGCTACTCGAAAAAGCCATCGCCTGGGGCGAGAAAAAATCACCTTGGATAATCCATTTCAACGCCGGAGCGTGCAACGGCTGCGACATCGAGGTCGTGGACGCGCTCACGCCGAGGTTCGACCTTGAGCGCGCGGGCATTGTCAAGCAGGGCAGCCCGCGTCACGCGGATATACTCGTGTGTACCGGCGCTGTGACATTGCAGGTGAAGGATAAGCTCATCGAGATATACGAGCAGATGTCCGAGCCGAAATTCGTCATCGCCGTGGGCGCGTGCGCGTGCTCGGGCGGCGTTTTCGACGGGTGCTACTGCGTAAAGGGCGGCATATCCACCGTAATACCCGTGGACGCCTACATTCCCGGCTGCGCCGTGCGTCCGGAGGCCATAATAAGCGCCGTAGACAAGCTTCTATCGACGCTCGATAAGGAGGCAACCCATGGAAAATGACATGATAAAAACGCTCACGGCCGAGTTCCCATGGCTTGCGGGCCGCATAGACTCGCCGCGCCCAATGCGCCTTAGAACCGATTGGCTCACAAAGGACGAGCTATTTGAGTGCATACATTTCGCGTGCTACGAAATGGCGCTTACAAAGGGGCATAACGCCGTCGGCACGGACGAGGGCGAGGATATAGGCATACACTACGTCGTTTCCGGCGCGGAGCACATTCTCCTTACGCTGCGCGTGAAAACGCCAAAAACCGACCCGCGCATACGAACCATGACCGAGCTCTACCCTGCATTCACGCTATTTGAGCGCGAGCTTGAGGATCTTTTCGGCGTCAAGGTGGAGGGGCTTAAAAAGG
>CAZZNN010000235.1:0-3040 GCA_964655605.1 uncultured Oscillospiraceae bacterium | reverse complement strand
AAAACGGCTTCGTCATAGACGGCGGCGGACGCGGCGCTTTTCGCGCGGACGTCGGCATTTTCATGGGCAAGATAGCCGCCGTCGCGATTTTGCGCGAGGCGAGCGCAAAGCGCGTCATAGACGCGGCCGGCCTTCTCGTGACGCCCGGCTTCATAGATATTCACCGTCACGCGGACGCGGCGATATTCAACAAGGCTTTCGGCCGCGCCGAGCTCAGCCAGGGGCTCACCACCATAGTCAACGGCAACTGCGGCCTTAGCGCCGCCCCGTTCTACGGCGAGCACGGCGACGCGATAAAAAATTACCTCCGCCCCGTCACCGGCGCACTTGACGGCGTGCCGCACGGCAGCATGCGGGAATATCTCTCCGCCCTAAAAAAGCGCAAGCCGCCCCTAAACGCCCGCATGCTCGTGGGCGCTGGCGTTCTGCGCGCGGACGCGGCGGGCTATACGTCGTCGCCCATAAGTGCCGTCGCTAGGAAAAAAATTCACGCCTCCATGGAGCAGGCGCTTCAGGACGGCGCAATAGGCGTGTCGCTCGGGCTAGGCTACGCGCCGGAGTGCTTCTACACGCCCGACGAGCTGACGCTCTCGCTTGCCCCGCTAAAGGGCAGCGGCGTGCCCGTCACCGCGCATATACGGCAGGAGGGCGACGGCGTGGTGGAATCTGTCAAGGAGATGATAGCCCTTTGCCGCGCGCTCAAAACGCCCGTCCACATAAGCCACCTAAAGGCGATGGGCAAGCGCAACTGGCAGAGCAAAACGCCCGAGGCGCTAAGACTCATCGCCGCCGCGCGCGAGGACGGGCTCGACGTCTCGTGCGACGTTTACCCCTATACGGCGGGCTCCACGCAGCTAATGCACATACTCCCCACCGATATGCTCTCCGGCGGCATAGACGCGCTCTCGCGCAAGCTCGCGCTTAGCGAAACGAAAAAAATCCTCCGCGAGCGCATAGCCAGCGGCAATGATTTTGATAACATCGCGGGCATGGTCGGCTTTGAAAATATTTTTCTTTCAACTCTCACAAGACCCGAAAACAAGCGCTTCGAGGGCATGAGCATAAAGGAGGCTGCGGCGAGCGTCAGCGAGGACGAGGTCTTCTTCGCGTGCGACATACTTTCAAGCGAGAACTGCGCCGTCACGATGATAGATTTTATCACCTGCGAGGAGGATATTTTGGCAATTTTGCGCGCGCCGTTCTCAAACGTCATCTCAGACGCCACCTATCCCTCCTCCGGCCTGCCGCACCCGCGCGTGCGCGGCACATTCGCGAGGATTTTAGAAAAATACGTCGTGAGCGATAAATCGCTCACCCTCGAGCAAGCCGTCCATAAGATGACAAAAGCCCCCGCCGACGCGCTCAAGCTCGCAGGCAAGGGCATAATAGCGCCCAAGGCGGACGCGGACATTCTCGTATTCAAACCCGAGGAAATAAAAGCCAACGCCACATATAATGAGCCGCTAAGGGAAGCGTGCGGCATGAGATATGTTTTGGTGGGGGGAGAGGTGGCTAATATGGACGTAAAGCGCTAGCTATTCGCCCTCGCTCCACACCTTCACCGCGTCATCAAGCCGCGCTATGCTTTCTATCGTGTATTCAAAACCGAGGGCACACAAATTATTTTCTTTTAGCTGAACCTCAAACGTGGAGAACTGATCCTCGTCAGGCCCTGATACTCTCATCAAAATGAGCCTGTATCCGGCTCCATGATAATTTTCGCACCAAAATGTGACCACATAATAGCTCTTAGCGTCATACTCCCTTGCGTATAAAGAATCGGCGCGCGAATAAAGGTACTCTCCGCCTGAATAGCTTATGCCGGTATATCCGGCGATCCCGTCCGGAGCTTGCTTAGGCAATGCACAAGCGGCATCGAACTCGCAAAAGCATATCTTGAGAAGCTCTCTTGCCGAGGACTCGGATATATGGCAGATTTCTTTATTATCCGTAATGGCGCCGTCAAGGTTCTGTCCAAATCGTGTAAGCACGCTTGAAAGCACTATCCACATATATTCCTGATTATCACAGCTATGCTGGCGGGTTTTATTTGTTACTGTTGCCGTATGCAAAAGCTCGCCCTCAAAATAGCCAAGCGCAAGCCAGAGATCATAGTTGAAACGCGCCTCAAGCACCGCCTCAATGATAGGCACCATGGCCACAACCCCTGCGGGCACATCTGCGGGCGCTTGACCGTATCCGGGGCTGGACTTTTCAAGCCATGTCGTATATAGCCTATTCACCCTCCATGCGCCGTCCTCCGCTTCGTCCGCGCCGCCGTGAACAGACGTGGGTGTGAGTAGCCCGGCCGATACAGGCGGAACGAGCGACGCGTCGCCTACCCCTTGCGGGCGCGACGCGTTTTGAGCGCCGCACCCGCAAAGAAGCATAACTACCGCCAGCATAAACGCTATGCGCTTCATTTGGGTCTCCTTTGTTAAGTCACACATATTACGGATTAGACCGTTTCACGGTGCCACCATATACATACTTAGCAATAAACGACATATCTGACGTCATGCTTGTTGTTATATTAGGATTCCACCCAGTAAACGTTATGATCATATTTTAAACCAACGCAAACGCCTCCAACGTCGTCATATTGCAACAGAAGGCAACCCATTATGCTCTCTATTTATATGACAAATTATATGACAAATAAGCAGGCACAAATCTGACAAGTATTTTTTAGATTAACACATTATTCACATATACGCACTCCCAACTACACAACGCGATTATGCTTTGCAGGAAAAGCCCGCCTTCTCCCGTAAGCGCCGTCACTTACTGAGCCGCTAAGGGAGGCGTGCGGGATAAGATATGTTTTGGTGGGGGGAGAGGCGGCTAATCCGTAGGGAACGCCGTCATCGCAAACCTTCGATTTGCTTTAGACGTTCCGCCGTGGGCGCAATACCCCGCGTCTGTGCGAACACGCGGGCGGTGCATACCGTAGGGCGGGGGCTTGCTCCCGCCGCACGGGGTTACGCGAACACGCGGGCGGTGCATACCGTAGGGCGGGGGCTTGCTCCCGCCGCACGGG
>CAZZNN010000234.1:0-3077 GCA_964655605.1 uncultured Oscillospiraceae bacterium | reverse complement strand
AGGCGCAGTATTATACGTCCGCTCAGGCGTGATGGCCGATTATTCCTCATGAATTTTCGTTTTTTGAGGTTGCTATCTCCTAAAAGTGGGTTATAATGGAGATGTAAAACGTTCCTATTGTAATACTTTTTAAAGGAGATTTTAAATATGCCACTTGTAACAACGAAAGAAATGTTCAAAAAAGCCTATGAGGGCGGGTATGCCATCGGTGCGTTCAACGTGAATAATATGGAGATAATCCAGGGCATCACCGAGGCTGCCAAGGAGCAGCAAGCTCCGCTTATTTTGCAGGTGTCCTCCGGCGCGCGCAAGTATGCAAACCACACTTATCTTGTAAAGCTCGTGGAGGCGGCGGTAATCGAGACGGGGCTGCCTATATGCCTGCATCTTGATCATGGCGATACCTTTGAGCTTTGCAAGAGCTGCATAGACGGCGGCTTCACCTCCGTTATGATAGACGGCAGCCATTTCTCATTCGATGAGAATGTGGCGCTCACAAAGCGCGTAGTTGAATATGCTCACGACCACGGCGTTGTGGTCGAGGGCGAGCTTGGCAAGCTTGAGGGCATTGAGGACGAGGTGAAGGTGGCCGCCGGTCAGGGCAGCTACACCGATCCCGCTCAGGTGCAGGAATTTGTGCAGCGCACTGGCGTTGACTCATTGGCCATAGCCATAGGCACGAGCCACGGCGCATACAAATTCAAGCCCGGCCAAAAGCGCGAGCTTCGCTTTGATATTCTTGAGGAAGTGCAAAAGCGCCTGCCCATGTTCCCGATAGTGCTTCACGGCGCGTCGAGCGTAATGCCGGAATACGTTAAAATAATAAATGACTTCGGCGGCAATATGCCGGACGCCGCGGGCGTACCCGAGGATCAGCTCCGTCAGGCCGCCAAGATGGCCGTTTGCAAAATAAATATCGATTCAGACCTTCGCCTTGGCATGACCGCCACCGTGAGAAAATATCTTGCGGAAAATCCTTCGCATTTCGATCCGCGCCAATATCTAGGGCCTGCGCGCAACGCTATAAAGGATATAGTGTCGCACAAGCTCGTTGAAGTGCTCGGCTGCAATGGCAAGGCGTAGTATTTAAGGTAAAGCATGTTAGAGATCGACGGCATAAACTATCAGGAAACAATAGCCCTTTGCGGGCAGGACGGAGAGGAGCTCATATTTGAGCTTCTCGACGTTGTACCGTTAAGAGATGAAAAATACTATGTTTTGATACCCACAAGCGACGAGGCACAGGAGCCTGAGACGGTTATCCTCAAGCTTGACAAGGGCGACGACGGCGAAGAAGCGGAGCTCGTGGGTCTTTCATCGCAAGCGCTTTTGGACGAGGTGTACGAGCTTTTCGTCTCGCGTATGCAAATTGACGACGACGCGGATGAATAAGCGTTAAGAAAATAAATTTTCGGACAGAATTTTATTAACGGCGCATAAAGTGTACTATTGCATTTTATGCGCCATTTGTTATAATTATGCTGTGCCTTTGGTATATTATAAAATATAATTAGCTATAAAGAAGGCATAAATGATGTTTTTTGCTGAGGTACATCATATCAAAATGGGGGTAAAAAACAAATGGAAAAAGCTGGCAAGAAAAAACTCAATTTAACCGGCAAAATCTTTATAGGCTTTGCCGCGGGCATCATCGTAGGTCTTGTACTGTATCTCATTCTTGGCGTTGGCGCTAAGGACATAACCGGCACATATATTCAGCCGTTCGGAACGCTGTTTATGAACCTCATCAAGATGGTCATAGTGCCGCTTGTGTTCTGCTCGCTGGTAGTTGGCGCGAGCGGTCTTGGCGACATTAAGTCAATGGGCCGCATAGGCATAAAAACGGTCGTGTATTTCCTTTGCACCACCGCTGTTGCCGTTGTTATCGGCCTTGTGATAGGCAATCTGTTCCAGGTGGGCAAGAACGCGGGCCTCTCGCTTGAGGGTCTTGAGTACACCGCCAAGGAATCTGAGGGCTTTGTGGCGACGCTGCTCAACATAATCCCCACCAACCCCATAAACGCGCTCGCTCAGGGCAATATGCTCCAGATAATCGCGTTCGCGCTGTTCGTGGGCGGCGGCATAACTCTCGTTGGCGCAAAGGCGGAGCCTGTCCGCAAGTTCTTCGATGGGTTTGCCGAAATAATGTATAAGATCACCGGCGGCATAATGATACTCGCGCCCTACGCGGTGTTCGCGCTCATGGTAAACGTTACCGCAACTTATGGCCCGAGCATACTCGGCCAGTTCCTCGTTCTAATAATCGCCGTGTACCTTGCGTGCATACTCCACGCGGTTATCACCTATTCCATCACCGTCAAGACCATGGGCAAATACAGTCCCGTGAAATTCTTCAAGAATATGCTTCCGGCGATGGCGTTCGCGTTCACCACGGCTTCGTCCTCCGCAACGCTCCCCTTCACAATGGAAGGCTCGCGCAAGTGCGGCGTGCCGCTGCCTATCCGCTCGTTCGTGCTGCCCCTTGGCGCCACGATAAATATGGACGGCACGGCGGTGTTCCAGGGAATATGCGCGCTGTTTGTGGCTAACGCGTTCGGTCTGCCGCTCACATTAGGTCAGCAGGCGCTCGTTATACTCTCGGCAACGCTCGCTTCCATAGGCACCGCCGGCGTTCCCGGCGCAGGCACCGTTATGCTCGGCATGGTGCTCGCCCAGGTGGGTCTGCCTGTTGAGGGCATAGCGCTCATACTCGGCGTTGACCGTATACTCGACATGGTTCGCACGATGATAAATATCACCGGCGACTGCGCGTGCAGCATAGTTGTCGCAAAGAGCGAGAAGAAGCTCGTTGAAGGCGAAGCTATGGACGGCGACATGGTTGAGGAAGAAGCCAAGGCAGAGGCATAAAATAATCAACCTCCAATCGATTTTGTCGATTGGAGGTTGCAAAAATATGCTTCGCATATTTAAGGATCAGGTTTTACTTAGCACTAAATTTTCACAGATTCTCCGTACCTCAGCATGAATACATACCGCTCCTTAACATGAGCGGCGGCAAGCTTTTCAAGCGCCATTGAATACAGCTCAAGCTGCTTTTGATGGCGCTTTGCCGTTGT
>CAZZNN010000233.1:0-3101 GCA_964655605.1 uncultured Oscillospiraceae bacterium | reverse complement strand
CGTGCCTTTTCAACTCGTCGGACTACAGGGTGCTAATATCCGTGCCGGAGAGCTATCGCGCGGCCGCGACAGGCAACAAGATAGACGAGCTGGTCGAAAACGGCGTGCGCTCGGCGCTTTTCAGCGCGTCGCAGGCGCGCGAGTTCTACTTTGCCGTGATGGGCGAAAAGACGATGGAGTTCACGGTCACAGCGTCTGACGCCGTCAAGGTGACGGCATATTGCAGGAGCCGCGCGCGCGCGGAGTTTTCGGCGCGCACCGCCGCGAACGCGCTGGAGTTTTTCAGCGAAAAAATAACCCCGTATCCGTATAAGAGCCTCGTGCTCACTCAGGCCGATTTTGGCGGCAGCATGGAATTCGCGCAGGCCGTAATGCTCGGCGCGGGCGCCTCAGACCCGGGCGGCCGCGCGTATAGCGCATTCACCATAGCGCATGAGGTGGCGCACCAGTGGTTCCATGGCGTCATCGGCACGGACGCTGTCATGGAGCCGTGGGTGGACGAGGCGCTCTCGGAGACGCTGGCCGCCCTCTATATTAAGCAGGACTATCCAAACGGCTTTAATGAGGCCTATCGCTCCTTCTCGGCCGGCGGCACCGGCGGCATGCGCCTCGACCTTAGCATATACGATTATCCGGAGGAGACGGGCGAATACTGGGGCATATATCCGCAGGGACTTAGAATGTATATGGAGCTTATAAACGAGCTTGGCGAGGAGACGTTTTTTGAGGCGCTCAAGAATATGTATTATTCCTTCGCCGGCGGCCGCATGCACGCCGCCGACCTCATAGCCGCGTTCACCGAAGCCGCGGGAAGGGATATGGCAGGGTGGTTTGAGGAAAGGCTCAAGGGGGAGATGCCGTCGTAGGGACGGCATCGCCGCGGCGCGTTCCCTGCGATCTCACCAAATATTTCCTTTTTATTTTTTGGGCATAACGTCAGGAAATACGCTCCGCGCTGCGAATGATCGTATTCCTTCGATCTTGCGCGTTTTCGCTTGGGCGGCATAATAATTCTCGAACCCACTGATTTTCACTCAAACTCCCCGTCCTCCGGCAGCACTATCTCCACCCTCGTGCCCTTGCCCTCCTCGCTCGTGAGCGAGAGGTACACGCCCAGCGCGTCAGCGACGGTTTTTGCGGTGTAAAGACCTATGCCGGAGGCGCGCTTGTCAACGCGGCCGTTTATGCCGGTGTAGCCGCGCTCAAATACGCGCGGCACGTCCTCCTGACGTATGCCTATGCCGGTATCCAAAATCACCACGCTGCGCGGCCTGCTCCCCGCCGATATTTTCACCGTGCCGCCCGCTGCGCGGCCGCTTGCGCGGGTATATTTCACGGCGTTGGATATGAACTGCTCGAGCATAAAGCAGAACCACTTGCCGTCCGTGACGGCGCAAACGCCTGTCTTTTCAAGCTGAAGCGTCACGCGCGAGCCTATGAAAAGCACCGAGTATTTTTTCACGCTCTCGCGTATAAGCGCGTCAATATCCTGCCGCGCGAGCACGAGGTCGCTCTTGAGCGAGCCTGTGCGCGGGAAGCGCAGCGCCATCTCGGCATATCTTTCTATCTTGAAAAGCTCCTCGCGCGCGCGCGGGTCGCCATCGTCGCCCAAAATGAGCGAGAGCGCCGCCAGCGGCGTCTTTATCTGATGCACCCACATGGTATAGTATTCGATCGTCTCGTTATGCACGCGATCTAGTGCGACGATTTTATTTTTTAGCTCCTCCCGGCACATCTGAGCCAGCTCCCTATAATCCTCGGTCACAACGTCGGGCATGGCGGGCAGCGCGCTCATATAGTCCGAAAGGGCGGCCTTTAGCGCCTCAAGCTCCTTGTGCCGCCTATACGTGCGCACAAAATCCGCCGCGAAGAACGCGGCGCACACGAACGCGCACAGCCCCATGCAGTATAGCGCCGCGCTCACGTCGTTGCCCCAGAGCGCCCATGTTGAAAAGAAAATAATTAACAGGATAAAGAGCAGCAGCAAATATTTGAGCCTTGAACGAATGTAAAGCTTAATTTTCATCGAGCATATACCCCTGCGCGCGGCAGGTCTTTATCGCGTTTTCGAGGCCGAGCGCCGCGAGCTTTTTCCGCAGGCGGTTCACATTGACGGCAAGGGTGTTGTCGTCCACAAAATCGCCGGACTCCCACAGCGCGCTCATGAGCTTTTCGCGCGAGACTATGGCGTTCTTATTTTGAAGCAGGAGCGACATTATTTTAAGCTCGTTCTTGGTAAGCTCCGCCACTACGCCGTTTTTCACGAGCTCCGAGCGCGCGGGGTTGAGCGTCGCGCCTGAAAACGCGCTCGTCGCGGCGCTGCTTTCGCTCAATGCGCCGGAGCGTCTTAGCACGGCGCGCACCTTTGCGAGCAGCACCTCAAGCGAGAATGGCTTTGTAACATAATCGTCGCCGCCCATGTTCATGGCCATAACAATATCCATATCGTCCGCGCGGGAGGAGATGAATATTATGGGCGTTTTGGAGATTTCGCGGATTTTCGCGCACCAGAAAAAGCCATTGTAAAAGGGCAGCGATATATCGAGGAGCACCAGCGCCGGGTCGATAAGTAAATAATTTTCAATTACGTGAGCGAAGTCCTCCGCCACCGCCGCCTCAAACCCCCAGCGCGAAAGCTCCGAGGCGATGGCGGAGGCGATGGTTGCATCGTCCTCAACGATCAAAATTTTTGGCACGTCAGGCATGTGTGACCTCCTGAATGGGAGTGGGCGGAGGGATGTAGGGAAACGGCGGGGGGCAGCACGTTACGTCAAAATCTGCGATTTTGCCATACCCTGCGGTTGGCAATCCGAAACATGGCGCATACCCGGCGTTCGTTCGTCCCCCGCCCCCGCGTCCTTACCTCACCTTTACCAGCTCATACTCCGTGTTGCCCACGCCTATCTTTTGGGCGTGGTCGGTGGTGACGCGCCAGGCGGTGTCGGGGTTGACGGTGTCGAAATGGTCGTGCTCGCCGCGCCCGCCGCCAATGCCGCTCGACGAGGCGACGGCGTCGCCAAGGGCGCTCGCCCTAACGGGCGTCTGCGCGTTCACCGCGTCCGCCGAGGCCACGTCTATGGCGACGGGGTCGAACGAGGCGA
>CAZZNN010000232.1:0-3103 GCA_964655605.1 uncultured Oscillospiraceae bacterium | reverse complement strand
ACGGAGGACAATCCCCGTGCGCGATATGACGGAAGGCAAGATCGTGCCTTCATTATTTGCCTTTGCTATGCCGCTGCTTATATCGAGCATATTGCAGCAGCTTTATGGTACGGTCGATACGATAATAATCGGGCGATATTTGGGCGAAAACGCGTTCGCGGCGGTTGGCATAGCGTCAAGCGTTGTGAATGTTGTGACGTTCGTGCTCGTCGGCCTCACAACGGGTATGTCTATAATAATGGCCGAGCTTTACGGAGCAAAGGACGAAAGCGCCTTCCGCCGTGAAATATTCACCTCTTATGTGGTTGGCGGCGCGCTTACGGCGCTTTTGAGCGTAGCAGGCATAGCCTTCGCAACGCCGGTATTGCGCCTTATAAACACGCCTCCTGAAATATTGGAGCAGTCGCGCACATATCTTGTAACCATACTAGCGGGCTTGATATTCACATTTTTATATAATGGCTTTGCCTCCACATTCCGCGCGCGCGGCGATTCAAAGAGCGCGACGATGTTTCTTGGCATATCGCTCGTGCTGCACATAGCGCTCGCGTTTTTATTCGTTGGCGCAATGCGCTTAGGGGTGTTTGGCGCGGCGCTTTCAACAGTTGTGGCGCAGGGCTTTTCGGTGGTGCTTTGCCTGATGTATAAAAAACGCATTTATCCTCAGCTAAGACTTAGAAAAGAAGACATGCGCGTTGATAAGCAGCTTTTTAAAAAGACGGTCAGCTATGGCAGCGTTGTTGCTTTGCAGCAATCGACCATCTATATAGGCCGCTTGCTCGTGCAGAGCGCGATAAATATGCTCGGCCCGCTCACTATAGCCGCGCATACGGCGTCGGCGCAGATAGAAGCATATTTGCTAATGCCGGGCAACAGCGTTGCCGGTGCCATCACCACATTTATCGCGCAAAACGCGGGCGCGCGCCATTATGAGCGCATACAGTCCGGCTTTAGGCGAGGCATGGCGCTTTCAATTTGCTGCACTTCGACAGCCGCGATAGCAATGTTCTTCTTTGGCGGTGAAGTGGTGTCGCTATTCATTGAAAAGGCGGACGCGACCGTTATTTCGCTCGGGGCGGGCTATCTTAAAACGATGATGCTTTTTTATGTCCTCTCATCGTTCTGCGATTCCTTCCAGGGCTATTTTCGCGGCACAGGCAGGATAACCGTCACTTTTTTCGCAACGCTCATTCAGATAGCCGCGCGAGTAGCGCTCTGCTATATGCTCACGCCCACAATGTCGCTCACGGGCGTGGCCGTATCAACGGGCATAGGCTGGGTGATAATGATAATCTATCAGCTTTTGATGTATTTCACGCGCAAGCGCTCATATAAGCGGCATAACGATTTCCCTGACACAGTCTAAAAACGCCTGCTCGCCAAAAGTGTTTATTTTATAAAACACCGCCTGACTGCCGCCCGACGTTATCGCACAAAGCCAACAGCCGCGGCCGCTCGACATGAGCGTTATGTTTAAGCTCACCCTGTTTGAGCCTATCCAGCTGTATCTTTCATATACCCGCACCGCGCACCTGACTCCGTTAAGGAAGTAGTCGCTGCCGTCCTCATAGCTTGCGGACGCGCTGCCGCGCATTATTCCTTCATGTATGGCGCTGAGCGCCGTGTCGAAGTCACAATTCAGGTTCGCTTCATATTTTGACATAATTTATCCTCCGAATATTTCCAATTTACGTTGTAAAACCAACTTACTTTTGCCAATAATTATAGTATGCTATAAATGGTACTTAAAAGCAACTTGGAAAGGAGCTTGAAAATGCATAATATAAGCAAAATATCTGATGCGCTCTACTACGTTGGGGGAAGCGACAGGCGGCTGGCGCTTTTTGAGAATGCGTTTCCCATTCCGCGCGGCATATCGTATAACTCGTATCTTTTGCTCGATGAAAAGACGGCGCTCATAGACACCGTGGATATTTCCGTGAGCGAGAACTTCTTTGAAAATGTCGCCTATGCGCTTGAAATGAGCGGCAAAACTCTCGATTATGTGGTGGTGAACCACATGGAGCCGGATCATTGCGCAACGCTTGGCGGCATTATAATGCGCTATCCCGATGTGAAGGTGGTGTGCAACGCTAAAACCGTAACGCTGATAAAGCAATTTTTCGATTTTGATATAGACAGCCGCGCCGTGCTAGTAAAGGAGGGCGATAAGCTTTGCCTTGGCGCGCGCGAGCTCACATTTATCATGACGCCCATGGTGCATTGGCCGGAGGTGATGATGACATACGATACTGCCGATAGGACGCTTTTCAGCGCGGACGCGTTTGGCACATTCGGCGCGCTCAGCGGCAATATCTTTGCAGACGAAATGGATTTTGAGCGCGACTTCATGAGCGACGCAAGGCGCTACTACGCGAATATCGTTGGCAAATACGGCGCGCAGGTCAAAACGGCGCTCGAAAAAGCCGCCGCTGTTGACATAGAGGCGATATGCCCGCTCCACGGCCCTATATGGCGCAGGGATATACATAAATTTATAGAAAAATATCAAAAGTGGAGCGCTTATGAGCCGGAGGAAAACGCCGTTGTGATAGCCTATGGCTCTATCTACGGCCATACCGCGAACGCGGCGGAGATACTCGCGCGCATGCTTGCGGATAAGGGCGTTAAAAACATTGCCATGTACGATGTTTCGGTTACGCACCCTTCGCAAATAGTGGCGGAAGCCTTCAGGGCGAGTCATCTGGTTTTCGCCTCGGCCACATATAACGCGGGCATATTCACCAATATGGAAAACGTGCTAAACGACCTAAAGGCGCATAATCTGCAAAACCGCACCGTGGCGCTCATCGAGAACGGCTCGTGGGGGCCGGTGGCGAAAGCGCATATCCAAAAAATACTCGAGCCTTTAAAAAACGTTACCGTGCTTGAAAACAGCCTTACCGTGCGCTCGGCCTTAAAGGAAAATCAGCTTGGCGAGCTTGAAGCGCTTGCGGACGCGATTTTAGCGTCCATGAAAAAAGCGGCGGACGCGCCCGCTGCGGCGGCCGTTGAGCGGGGCGCGATGTTTAAGCTGACGTACGGCCTGTTTGTGCTCACCGCGCGCGACGGCGAGAAGGACAATGGCTGCATAATAAACACT
>CAZZNN010000231.1:0-3111 GCA_964655605.1 uncultured Oscillospiraceae bacterium | reverse complement strand
GGCGCGGCTGGCGGCGGAGCATTTCTGCCCCTGAAACTCGAACGCGCCGCGCACCATGGCCGCAACGAGCGGCTTGACATCCGCCGTGGGATGCGCGAATATGAAATCCTTGCCCCCGGTTTCGCCAACGAGGCGTGGATAGTTCTCATAGTTTGCTATATTCTCGCCAACAAGCTTCCACACGCTCTGGAAAACAGCGGTCGAACCTGTGAAATGGAAGCCGCCGAGCTTGGGATTGGTAAGAACAAACTTGCTCACCTCGCTGCCACGGCTGGGAATGAAGTTGATAACGCCCGCGGGCAGTCCCGCTTCCATAAACAGCTTCATAAGATAATAGTTTGAAAGCACCGCCGTTGACGAGGGCTTCCACACAACCGTGTTGCCCACTATCGCCGGAGCCGCGCCAAGGTTGCCCGCTATCGAGGTGAAGTTGAAGGGTGTGACCGCCACAATAAAGCCGTCGAGCGGACGGTATACAAGCCTATTCCATGTGCCGTTTGAATTGAGCGGCTGCTCGCGGAAAATCTGCTCGGCATAATAGGTATTGAACCGGAAGAAATCCGCAAGCTCGCACGCGGAGTCTATCTCGGCCTGAAACGCCGTCTTGCTCTGACCGAGCATTGTGGCCGCATTCATAATTGCGCGCCACGGGCCGGCGAGCAAATCCGCGCATTTAAGGAATATGGCCGCCCTATGCTCAAAGGGCATGCTCTCCCACGCTTCCTTCGCGTCCAAAGCCGCCTGCGCGGCCATTTTAAGCTCCTTTTCGCCCGCCACGCAGTATTCCGCGAGCACATGCGCATGATCGTGCGGCATAACGACCTTTGCGGTCTTTTCCGTCCAAACCTCCTTGCCGCCTATTATAAGCGGTATTTTAACAACGGTGTTGGACTGCCTGTCAAGCTCCTTCTTTAGCGCCGCGCGCTCGGGACTGCCTGGCATATAGCCGTAAATAGGCTCGTTATAGGGCTTTGGAATTGTGAAATAAGCGTTCGTCATGGCTTCTCTCTTTCCTTTCAAAATATTTATTACATTTTTTGATAAAATGGTTTGCATATATTCCTGTTACATATTATAATGCGCTTGGTTATATTAGTAAAATTACTATTTATAATTTGTTTAAGTACAATTGCGAATGAATTTTGAGGAGCGTAGCGGATAATGGACACCAAAAAGCTGGAGGTATTTATCGCGGTAGCGGAAAACGAAAGCTTCACCAAGGCTGGCGAGCTATTGGGCTATACGCAGTCCGGCGTGAGCCACATAATAAAGGGGCTTGAGGCGGAGCTTTCGCTCACGCTTTTCAGCCGCACCACGCGCAGGCTTCGCCTCACTGAAACGGGCCGCGTGCTGCTCGCGTCCGCACGCGAAATAGTTAAGTGGAGCGAACAGTTTGACCAGCTTGTATCCGGCATACACGGCATAGACAGCGGCAATCTGCGCATAGCTTCATTCACGAGCATATCCGTGCACTGGCTGCCGCCCATAATAAGGGCGTTCAAGCAGAGCTATCCCAATATCCGCATACAGCTTATGGAAGGCGGCGCGCAGCGCATAGACCAGCTTATATGCGAGGGCAGCGTGGATCTTGGGTTTTTGAGCTATCAGGAGCAGAGCGAAAACGAATTTATCCCGCTCGCCAACGACGAACTGATGGCGGTGCTCCCCCGCGCGCACGCGCTTGCAAAGCGCAAAGCCTGCGCCATAACCGAGCTTTCAAACGATGAATTCATCGTCCACGCCACGGGCGTTGATTACGATATGCCAAACGCGCTCGCAATGGCGGGGCTCACGCCCAAGGTGCTTTTCTCCTCGATGGACGATCACACCATAATCTCCATGGTCGAAAGCGGGCTTGGCGTTAGCATACTGCCAAAGCTCATGCTCACTGGCTATGCGCACAACGTCGCCATACGTCCGCTCACGCCCAAGGTTTACAGGCGGCTTGGCATTTCGCTGCCCTCGCTTGACAACGCGTCTCCGGCGACGCTGAAATTCATTGAATACACGCAGAATATGCTAAAGGAGCTGCAATGAGCGCGCCAAAGCCCGCCGCAGTGCGCATTTTTGTGATACTGGCGGTCGTTGGCGTGTCGTTCTCGGCCATATTCGTGCGGCTCGCCTCCGCGTCGAGCATAACGCTCGCCATGCTGCGCATGGGGATAACCGTTATATTGCTGCTGCCACTCATGCTCACAAAATATTTTAAGGAGCTGCGCGGCGTCAAGCTTAATACGCTCGGCGCGTGCGCCCTTAGCGGCGTGGCGCTCGGCCTTCATTTCGCCACCTATTTTGAGGCGATAAAAAACACCACATTGGCCTCTGGCCTCACGCTCGTGAACACCGAGGTGTTTTTCATCGCCATAATGCTGTTTGCGCTCTATCGCGAAAAGCTTTCGGCGCTTGGCATAGTTGGCGTTGTCACCGCGTTCGCGGGCGGCGTTGTAATCGCCGGGGGCGACTTTTTTGGCGCGGCGCAGGGCAAAAACGTGATGTATGGCGATTTGATGGCCGTATTGAGCGCCGTGTGCATGAGCGTATACACGCTTATCGGCCGCAAGCAGCGCCAGGCGCTCTCCACGCTCACATATTGCTTTTTAGTGTATCTCGCGGCCACGCTCACGCTCGCAGTCGCGCTCGTGCTCTCGCCCGCCTCCACCCCGCTTTCCGCGCTCACGCTCAAGGATATAGGCTGCGCGGCGGGCATGGCGGTTTTCTGCACCCTCCTTGGGCACACGGTTTTCAACTGGGGGCTTAAATATATTTCAGCGCTGTTCATTTCCACAGTAAAGCTGCTCGAGCCGGTGTTCTCCTGCGTGCTCGGCTTCTTTCTCTTTGCTGAAACGCCCTTGCTCACGCAGGCAATAGGCGGCGCTGTAGTTATAGCGGGAATATATGTGTACACTCGCTCGACGGCCGTTAAGTCCCTCTAATAACCCGGGAAATAACAACTTATTACTATTGTGGGAATTGTGGGTGGTTTTGCGAAGCAAAATCGCCATTGTAAAATGGCGAAAACCACAAAACCGAGTATGAAAGACGAAGTCTTTCATACTTCAGACTGTCGATAAACCCCGGGATTGTCAAGGGCCGCGCCCTTGACTTATAATC
>CAZZNN010000230.1:0-3142 GCA_964655605.1 uncultured Oscillospiraceae bacterium | reverse complement strand
CAGGTGGGGCAAAGCTTGTCGTAATTAGCGCGGAAATATTCCTTGAGCGCCTCATTATATTGGGGACGGCAATCCGCGCTGTTGCAGCCAATGCTGTTTATATGCACGCTAAGACCCGTTATGCCGAGCTTTTTAAATAGCGAAAGCGCAAGGAAAATGCACTCCGCGTCCACGCTCGCCTCGGTTGCTCCATATACCTCAACGCCGAATTGATGATGCTCGCGCAGCCTGCCCGCCTGCGGCTTGTCATAGCGGAAAACGGGGCAGTTGAGATAATAGTATTTCTGGGGCATAGGCTCCATCTGAAGGCTGTTTTCAAGGAACATGCGCGCAACGCCCGCCGTGCCCTCCGGCTTTAGGGTTATTGAGCGCTCGCCCTTATCCAAAAAGGTGTACATTTCCTTTTGCACTATGTCCGTCGTGTCGCCAACGCCGCGAAGAAACAGCTCCGTGTGCTCAAACACAGGCGTGCGCGTCTCGCGAAAGCCGTAGAGCGCGCAAAGCTCGCGTATCATACCTTCAACATACTGCCATTTGTAGCTTTCCAAAGGAGTTACGTCCTTCGTGCCTTTCGGCGCTTGATATTTTGCCATATCGTCACCTCATAAAAAATATTCAAGTATAAAAAAACGCCCTGTCCCCCATAAAATCCCGCACGCAGGATTTTTAGGGACGGGGAAAACCGCGGTGCCACCCTTATTGAATTCATAGATGAATTCCACTTTTTGCCCGTAACGTGGGCGTTATCCGGCCGCGCATTTCCTCGCGGCGACTCGCGGGCGTCCTTCGCGCGCGCATTGGTTGGGCGGCTCACAGCCAAAGGCCGCCTTCTCTAAAAACATTTTCGCACGTTACTTATCCGTATCAAAGTCTTTTGGGTATTATAACGTTGCAAATAACGTCTGTCAATCGCGCAAAAATATTTTTTCCACATTTTTCACTACTGTTATTATATTGCGTGTGGAATACTTTTATTGAAAGGAGTTGATTTCATGAAGGCCATCACATTTATCGCGGGCGTTTTTTTCGGCATGGCGGCCGCGGCCACGGCTATGACGAGCGCGTATCCGGATATTCCAAGGCGCATGGCGCGCGACACGAGGCGCATAGTCAGAATGGGCAAATGCGCCTGTAGACGCATGTTCGCATAGAAAACCGGGGGGCGGGGCGGCGCAAAATATACGCCGCTGCCGCCTAAATTTGCATTGACTGTAATTTTGTTGAAATAAATATATTTATAGGGTATAATAATAAAATTAAAGAGGGGGTGAGCATAATGCCAAACGATCCTACCGACACCATGCAATTTCGTATCCCCAGGGATAAGAGCACCGCAAACGAGATTCTCATGAATGTTTACGCTTCCATGAAGGAAAAGGGCTACGACCCTGTGAACCAAATAGTGGGCTATCTCATAAGCGGCGACCCTACATATATAACGAGCTATAATAATGCGCGCTATCTTATCCGCATGCTTGAAAGAGACGAGCTGCTCGAGGAACTGGTTCGCTATTATGTCGAGAGCCACGATAAAGAAAAGGAGATAGTGGCTAAGTGATAAATCGCGTATTAGCGCTCGATGTGGGGGACAGGCGCATAGGCCTTGCCGTGAGCGACGCCTTGGGCATCACCGCGCAGGGACTTGAAACCTATAAGCGCCAGGATAACGCTCCGGAGGCGGACGCGGATTATATCATCAGCGTGGCGAAAAAATATCAGCCGGTGCGCCTTTTATTCGGCATGCCTCGCAATATGGACGGCAGCTATGGCTTCCAAAGCGAAAAGGTGCGCGAATTTGCGGCCGTAATTCTTTCGCGCTTTGATTGCGAGTATGCTTATTACGATGAAAGACTCACTACCGTGAGCGCGGAGCGCGTGCTCATTGAGGGCGAGCTTAATTGGCAGCAGCGGCGTAAGGTGGTAGATAAGCTCGCGGCGGTCATAATTCTTCAAGGGTATTTAGACAGCGGAGCCGCCCAGCGGCCGGTCAAAAAGGAGTGAGCTATGGAGAATCTAAAGGACGACGTCGTCATACTGCTAGATGAGGACGGCAAGGAAACCGAGTTTGAGCACATACTCACCTTCGTTTACGAGGGCGAAAGATATGTTGCGCTATCGCCCGTCGAGGAGGACGCGTCGTTCGACGAGGAGCAGGAGCGCGAGGTAATAATGCTCAAGATAGAAAATAAGGACGGGGAGGATACCTATTCGTCCATAGATAACGAGGTTCTTCTAAACGAGGTGTTCGACGCCTTCCTTGAGCTTATGGATGAGATGGACGAGGAAAAATAAAGGTGAATAAAGCAAAATTTATGGCGCTAAGGGCTTGCGAACGCAGGCCTTTTCTGTTATAATCCACTTTGGCACGTCCCTATGGAAAGAGCGTGTCCGCGTAAATTATAACGCACCCGCAGCGGATCGGTCCGTCTCGTGCCGCGAATGCCAAAGGCAGTTGCGATTTAACGGAGCGAGTTGATGCGCGGGGAGGAATAAAAACGAGGAGGTTTTTTTATGTCAGTAATTTCCATGAAACAGCTGCTTGAGGCAGGCGTCCATTTCGGTCATCAGACCCGTCGCTGGAACCCGAAAATGAAGGAATACATCTTCACCGAGCGCAACGGTATCTACATTATCGATCTGCAAAAGACCGTTAAAAAGGTAGACGAGGCGTATTATTTCGTGCGCGATATAGCCATGAACGGTGAAAGCATACTCTTTGTTGGCACCAAAAAGCAGGCGCAGGAGTCCATAGAGCAGGAAGCGAAGCGCTGCGAAATGTATTTCGTGAATCAGCGTTGGCTCGGCGGCATGCTCACCAACTTCAAAACGATACAGGGCCGCATAGCGCAGCTCCGTAAAATCGAAAAGATGGAAGCGGACGGCGATTTCGCGCTTCTGCCCAAGAAGGAAGTAATAAAGCTCAAGGCTCAGCAGGAAAAGCTTGAGAAAAACCTTGGCGGCATAAAGGATATGAAGAAGCTGCCCGGCGCGATGTTCATAGTTGACCCGCGCAAGGAGCACATAGCCATAATGGAAGCCCGTGCGCTGGGCATTCCCGTGGTTGCAATAGTTGATACAAACTGTGATCCTGAAGAGGTGGATTACGCCATACCCGGCAATGACGACGCTATCCGTGCGGTAA
>CAZZNN010000229.1:2835-3143 GCA_964655605.1 uncultured Oscillospiraceae bacterium | reverse complement strand
CACAACAGGCATACACCGCCTTAAAAACCGCGAACGCGCAGGCACTCTAAACTTCCCCATGATGGCCGTGAACGACGCCAACTGCAAGCATCTTTTCGATAACCGTCACGGCACAGGCCAAAGCGTGTGGGACGCTATTATGTACACCACAAACAATATGGTGACCGGCCGCACGGTGGTCGTCGCGGGCTACGGCTTCTGCTCGAGCGGCATTGCCGAGCGCGCAAAGGGCCTTGGCGCGAGCGTTATCGTCACCGAGGTCAATCCCTATCGCGCGCTTGAGGCCGCTATGGACGGCTTCCGCGTAA
>CAZZNN010000229.1:0-2825 GCA_964655605.1 uncultured Oscillospiraceae bacterium | reverse complement strand
CGCCGCCGCGCTCGGTGATATTTTTATCACCGCCACGGGCTGCAAGGACGTTATCGTGGACAGGCATTTCGCGAAAATGAAAAACAACGCTCTCGTCGCCAACGCTGGTCATTTCGACGTGGAGTTCAATAAAAATCATCTTCGCGCTATGAGCCGCGAGGTGGTGGAGCGCAAGCCCTTTATAGACGGCTACTATCTAAAAGATGGCCGCGTTATAAACGTGCTCGCGGACGGCAGGCTTGTAAACATCGTCGCCGGAAACGGCCATCCTGCGGATATAATGGATCTTTCCTTCTCCATACAGGCGCTCTCGGCGCGCTATATAGCAAAAAACCACGCCTCGCTCACAAACAGGCTTTATGATATTCCTGAAGCTATCGACCATGAGGTGGCGATGATGAAGCTCAGCGCCATGGGGCTTGGACTCGACGAATTGTCGGCCGAGCAGCAATCGTATATATCGGGGGAATATTAAATGGAGCTGAAACGGTTCTCGCTCGGCGTGCGCTTTGATTTCATGGGCATGTTCACCGGCGACGAGATGGAAAAGCGAGTGTTTGAGGAGCTATTCTCCGTGCTCACGCTTTCAGACCTCGAAGGGCTCAATATTTACGGCGGGCTCGACCTTTCAGATTCGTCGGCCGAAAAGCCGTATCTCGTCGTGATAGACAATATGGGGCTCAAGGTTGGCAGGCGCATATATCAAAAAATATCGCAGGACGCGGCTATAGACATGTATCTTGCGCATAATCGCCCGTTTTTGGAAAAGAACAGGCTGCTGCACATAGACGGGCTCGCCTATTTTGGCGAGGTGAATAAAAACGGCCGAGTGACCGGCGGCGATAAGGACTGCTTTGGCCTCACCGTGCCCAAAAAGCACGGCAGCAAGCGGCCTGTGGGCAAGGGCATACGCATATTGCTCGCGCCTGATTCATTTAAGGGAACATTGACCTCTACCGAGGCTATAAAGCACCTTACAGTGGCGGCAAGACGGCATTTTCAGGGCGTTAAGCTCGTGCCAGTGCCCATAGCCGACGGCGGCGAGGGCACTGTGGACGCGCTTGTAACGGCGTGCGCGGGCGATATACACGCTGCCACCGTTCAAAATCCGCTCGGTGAAAAGGCAAAGGCGAAATACGGCGTTTTAAACGGACGCACCGCCATAATCGAGATGGCGCAGGCGTCGGGACTGACGCTTATCGAAAAAGACAATCGCGATCTTATGAAGGCAAGCTCATTTGGCACAGGCGAGCTTATCCGCCGCGCGCTCGACGAGGGCTTGCGCGATATACTCATCGGCCTTGGCGGCAGCGCCACGAACGATTGCGGCATGGGCTGCGCGCGCGCATTGGGCGTGAAATTTTTTGACGCTGAGAACAACGAGCTAAAGGGCTGCGGCGAGGACTTGATAAAGGTTGAAAAGATCGATCTTGAATTTTCGCACCCCGCGCTCCGTGACGCGGTATTCACCATAATGTGCGACGTTGACAATCCGCTTTTGGGCGAAAAGGGCGCAACGCATATATACGGGCCGCAGAAGCAGGCCGTGTGCGACCGTGCGCAGCTCGATGAGCTTGAAAAGGGCATGGAGCATTTTGCAAGGCTGCTCGCAAAGGCCACAGGGCGCGATGTTTTGCAGACTCCCGGCGCGGGCGCGGCGGGCGGTATGGGCGCAATGCTCATGGCGCTCACGGGCGCTGAATCAAAGCGCGGCATAGACGCGCTCCTTGACGCTATCGAATTTGAAAAGCTGCTAAACGGCGTTGCGCTCGTAGTCACGGGCGAAGGCCGCGTGGACGCGCAAAGCGTTGAATACGGCAAGGCCGTGGCCGGGATAATGAAGCGCTGCGAGCTAAGGCGCATACCCGTAGCCATAATCACCGGCGGCATGGGCGATAACGCAAGGGATATATGCACGCTCGCCAACGCCAGCATAATGACCTGCATAAACGCGCCCATGACCGCTCAAACCGCCGAGGCGGACGCGCTCAAGCTCTTTGACGACGCCGCGGACAGAATGTTCCGCTTCATAAGAATGGGGCGCGACGTTGAAAAAATAGGCGCGCCCAAGCCGCCAAGAAAATACTCCCCTATCCAGGTGGTAATGCGGCTAAAGGCCAAGGAACGCGAGCGCGAGAAAAAGAAAAAGAGACGCTGATATTTGCAATAAAAAGGAGAGCGCTCAAGCTCTCTCTTTTTTTGCCCAGCCGGCCTCGCTTTAGTGTTTAAACCGCCCGGCGCAAAAGCGCAGATATTCTTTGACGGAAATCTTTTTGCCGTGAATAATTCCCAAAGGCAAAAAAATCATAACCGCCAGCGATATATAGCAATCCTTCAAATCAAACGTGAATAATTGAGGCAGCTGAATAAAATCAAGGCTGCCGCCCCACGCTATTTTATCTATCAGGCTGCACACGCAGCCGGATAGGCCCAAAGCCGTTATCAGCTTTGCGCAAGGCCCTGAGCGCCCCGTTTTTTGCAGGTAAAACAAATATCCCGATATGAAAATAAAAATAGCAAAAATATTTATCGCTATCATCACCCAAGGGTTAGAAAGAAAGCTTACGTAATTGCCCACCCAGGACAGATTTGTATTCAATATGGGTCTAAAACGCACTATGCCCGCAAGCAAGTCCAATTCGCACTGCATAAACCTTGCGGCTATGACGGCCTTTATTATTTGGTCGGCCAGAGTCAAGCATATCACAGGTATAACCAGAAATTTAAGGTTTTTTATGCCGAACTCCCTCCTTTAGCGCCGCCTTTGGGCTTGGAACTCTTTTGTGCGTTTCACGCGACATAAAAATAGCGGGTGAAAAGCACTT
>CAZZNN010000228.1:0-3159 GCA_964655605.1 uncultured Oscillospiraceae bacterium | reverse complement strand
CAAGCGCTGCAACGATTTCGGCGCGGGCGGCGTGAGCGTGGCGATAGGCGAGCTGGCAGACGGCGTTTTAGTCGATCTTGACAGCGTAAAGCGCAAGTACGACGGGATGACGCCCACGGAGCTTGCGATAAGCGAATCGCAGGAGCGCATGGCCGTGGTGGTGGCGCCAGAAAACGAGGACGAGTTCATGCGCCTCGCGCGCGAGGAAAATATCGAATGTACCCGCGTTGGAGTGGTAACGGAGGAAAAGCGGCTCAAGCTCACCCGCGCTGGCGCGCCCGTGTGCGATCTTTCGCGCGCCTTCCTGGATACTAATGGCGCGAAAAAGCGCGCGGACGTGCTTGTGAATAACTTTCTTGGCGACGGCTTTAAAAAAGCGCCCGCGTCGCTCGCCGCCGCGCTTGAGGCGGCCGCGAAAAACAGGAGCGGCAAAACCTGCCGGGGGCTCATAGAGCTATTCGATCAAACCATAGGCGCGCGCACGCTGCTTTTGCCGCTCGGCGGCAAGCGCTTCTCAACGCAGACGCAGGTGATGGCGGCGCTCATACCCGTTGATGGCGGCACGGACGCGTGCAGCGTGATGAGCTATGGCTTCGACCCGGAATTGATGGAAAACGACCCCTTCGGCGGCGCTTACGCGTCGGTGATTACGAGCGCGGCGAAGCTTGCCGCGTCCGGCGCGCCGCTTGAGGAGTGCTATTTATCCTTTCAGGAGTATTTTGAGAGCATGCGCTCCGAGCGCGCGCGCTTCGGCAAGCCGTTTTCGGCGCTGCTGGGCGCGCTCAAGGCGCAAAAGGAGCTTGGCCTTTCGGCAATAGGCGGCAAGGACTCTATGAGCGGCACATATCTCGATTTAAACGTGCCGCCAACGCTTGTGTCCTTCGCTATGGCTATAGCTAATGCGAAAACGCTCATATCGCCCGAGTTTAAGGCTGCGGGGCATGATATAGTTTTGTTCGCTCCGCCGGATACGGGCTTGCGCGGATATTTTGATAATATCGCTTCGCTCGCGGGCGAAAAGACGCTGCTTAGCGCTTATGCCGTGGAGCGCGGCGGCGCTCTCGCGGCGGTGTTTGAAATGTCTCGCGGCAACGGTGTGGGCGCGGAGCTTATGGGCGAGCTTGAAATGCTTTCGCGCTTCGTGCCGGGCGCCGTGGTAGCGGAGCTTGACGCGGGGGCGAAAACGCCGGAAAATGCCGTTATAATCGGAAGGACGAGCGAGGATTTTGTAATAGCGCTCGACGGCGAGGCGGTGAACGTTTTGGCGCTCGAGCGCCTTGCGGACGCGGCGCTTGAGGGCGTATACCCCGCGCATTACCGCCAGCCGCTTGCGCTTGGCGCGGTTAAGCTTAATCATTGTGTGCCGCGCGTAAAAAAGAGCGGGCAGAATTTGGCCGCGCCGAGGGTGATAATACCCGTGTTCACGGGCACGAACTGCGAGGAGGATGCGCGGCGCGCGTTTGTTTCGGCGGGCGCGAGGGCGGAGCTTTTCGTCGTGAACACGCTAAGCCCGCTCGCCGCGAGCGAAAGCGCCAGGGCGCTCGCAAAAAAGATAGGCCAGAGCCAGATAGTTTTTCTGCCCGGCGGCTTCTCCTATGCGGACGAGCCGGACGGCAGCGGAAAATCCATTGCTGCATTTTTCCGCAATCCATATATAATGGAGAGCGTGAGCGAGCTTATCAATAATCGCGACGGGCTTATGGGCGGCGTGTGCAATGGGTTTCAGGCGCTCATAAAGCTCGGCCTCGTGCCCTTTGGCGAGATACGGCCCATGGACGCGGCCTGCCCGACGCTTTTTAAAAACGCGATAGGCCGTCACGTCGCGCGCATGGTATACACGAGGGTCGCGTCGAACGCGTCGCCTTGGCTCATGCGCTACGATGTGGACGATGTGGAGCTCATACCCATATCGCACGGCGAGGGCAGATTCGTGTGCGGTGAGGAGCTATTTAATAAGCTCGCGGCAGCGGGGCAGATAGCCACGCAATATTGCGATGAGCTTGGCAGGGTCGGCATGGAGATAGAGAAAAATCCCAACGGCTCGTTTATGGCCGTTGAAGGGCTGCTTTCGCAGGACGGCCGCGTTTTCGGGCGCATGGCGCACGCGGAGCGCATGGACAAAAAGCTGTATATAAACGCGCCTCAAAGCGGCGAAAGCCGCATGTTCGCGGGCGCTGTTGACTATTTTCGGAGGTAGAGTATGGAGATAATGGATAAAAGGGCGCAGCTCATAGACGGCAAGGCCATCGCCAAGGCGGAGCTTGAAAAGCTAAGACCGCGGGTTGACGCGCTCATAGCGCGCGGGGTAACGCCGTCGCTGGTGGTGATACTCGTGGGGGACGATCCCGCGAGCGCAAAATATGTTTCAAATAAGGAGCGCAAGGCGAAAAGCCTCGGCTTCGCGGGCGGCGCGTACAGGCTGCCGGGCGAGACCAGCGAGGCGGAGCTTATCGAGATAGTCGAAAGGCTCAACAGGGACGAAGCCGTTCACGGCATACTCGTGCAGCTTCCACTGCCCGCGCATATAGACTCGAACCGCGTGCTCGCGCACATCTCTCCGGAAAAAGATGTCGACGGGCTTTGCCCGGAAAACTCCGGCGCGCTTTTGCAAAACCTTGACGGCATAGTGCCGTGCACGCCGCGCGGGATAATCACGCTCATAAAGAGCACCGGCGTTTCAATTGAGGGCAAGCGCGCCGTGGTGGTGGGCAGGAGCCGCATAGTCGGCCGTCCGACGAGCATGCTTTTGATGAATGAGAACGCCACCATAACCGTGTGCCACTCGCACACCGAAAATTTGGGCGACGTTACGCGCGAGGCGGATATACTCGTCGTCGCCGTAGGCCACGCGGGGCTTGTAACCGCCGATATGATAAAGCCCGGCGCGGTGGTAATAGACGTTGGCATAAACTCAGTTGACGGCAAGCTCACCGGCGACGTAAGGTTTTCAGAGGCCGCCTGCGTGGCCGCTCACATAACCCCCGTCCCCGGCGGCGTCGGCCCCATGACGATAGCCATGCTCATGTATAACACCGTCGACGCGGCGGAAAAAAGAGCAGGGAAGTAAGGAGGCGCAGGGCGGGGGCTTGCCCCCGCCGCGGTCACGCACCCGGCCAGGTAGACCGCCCCCCCAAGGCTTCCCCTTGAGGGGAAGCTGTC
>CAZZNN010000227.1:0-3171 GCA_964655605.1 uncultured Oscillospiraceae bacterium | reverse complement strand
TCGCTCATCATGTCCGCGCCGAAGGCGGAATCTATTTCGAGCTGGTCAAGATATTCCTCGCCGCAAATTACCTCCGCGTCCAGTATTTTTTTAACCTTTGATGCTTTCATGCTCATCTTTAACTCCTAACCCGGCTTAAAATATGCCGTTGGTTTTGGGAATGAAATGCTAGCCTAGTGAATTAAGCAGCTTCGCATATTCGTGTGAAGTATATAATTGAGTATACTTCATTTGCGCCGAAAAATCTACTATGCTTTGCTCCGAACCAGAACAAAGCTCGTTAAGCCTCGCGTCTATTGCTTCATAGCAGGCGATTATGTCCCCAAGCACCGGTTCGCCGCGCCCAAGCGCGCTTAGATCGTTCATATCGCCTTGAAGCGTCTGCCTTATCACAAGCGCCGCCTCAACGCCCTCCTTGGCCGATTTTGCGCTGCGGTCAAAATCCAAAACGGCTTGGCTGAGGCTTTCATGCGCCTTGGATATTGCCGAAAAGCCCAGAGCTATCGCGTCAAGCTTGTCTTGAGGCGCGGTGACGCGGAATTTTTGCATTGGATAGCACATCGCGTATACCGTGCAGTCAACGCCCTCGCCCGTAAGCCGCTCCCTAACCTCTTTTGCGCTCGCCTCGTCAAGATACGCGGACGCGAAAACGCGGTAGCGCTCGCCGTCCTGCATTATGTAGCCGCCCGCGCCCTTTAGCTTGAGCGCGGCCGCTTCGCTCTGAGCGTTCGTGATTTCGCCAAATGCGCCCATCTGCAAGGCATAGCAATTCAATGCGGGCAGCGAAAGCTCCTCGCTCGATGCGGAAGCGGGCTTGGCGTTGTCGTCGTCAAGGAGCACCGTCACATCGCCGTCCGGCGAGGGGGCGGTGTGAGCGTCTAAAGCGTCCGTAGGGGTTGAGCCGCCTGATGAAAGCATATCAAATACCGGCGCTATTATGTTCTTGGCTATCCATGTTCCCGCCGCGGAGGCTGATACTATATACACTATTGCGCCTATTATCAAAAGCGCCGTTATCACGCGCCCCGCGCCGGAGGGCGTTGGCTGCGCGCTGCTGCGCCGGCGTGCGCGGCTGCGGTTGCGCTTACGGTATTCCATGGCCATAATCTCCTTTGAAGTTCTCTTGGTATATACCTATGAGCATAAATTATGAAAAATTATAAATAAAAACTCTTGTTGCGGTTTACTTATTGGCTTATTCAAAGTAGAATATAAGCTAATAAAGCAATATGGAGGGTACTATGGCGGAACTTAAAGATATGTCAAAAGAACAGCTTGAGAAATTCTATGAGATGGCCAAAGCCGAATACGACGCTTGCAAGGCCAAGGGTCTAAAGCTTGATATGTCCCGCGGCAAGCCGGGCAAGGCGCAGCTTGATATTTCCGATGAAATGCTTAATTGCGTCACCCCCGATGATTTTGTTATAGATGGCGTGGACGCGCGCAACTACGGCATGCTCGACGGGCTTCCGTCCTGCCGCGCGCTGTTTGCCGATGTTTTAGGCACAAAGCCAAGCGAGGTTTTTGCCGCCGGCAGCTCAAGCCTTTCGCTCATGTACGACGTGATAGCAAAAGCCTTTACTCACGGCCATCTTCGTTCAAAATGCCCGTGGAGCAAGCTTGAAGGGCTTAAATTCCTCTGCCCCGCGCCGGGCTACGACAGGCATTTTGCCATAACCAATTCCTTTGGCATGCAAAATATTCCCGTCAGAATGACAGAAAACGGCCCCGATATGGACGAGGTGGAGCGCCTCGTTAAGGATCCTGCCGTCAAGGGTATATGGTGCGTTCCCAAATATTCAAATCCCGAGGGCATTATCTATAGCGATGAAACCATAAATCGCATGGCCGCCCTAAAGCCCGCCGCGGAGGATTTTGTTATCATGTGGGATAACGCCTATTGTGTTCACGAGTTCGACGGCGAGTTCGTGCCTTTCAAGGATATACTCACCGTTTGCCGCGAGGCGGGCAATCCCGATATGGTGTTTGAATTCGCCTCAACCTCAAAAATTACCTATCCGGGCGCGGGCGTGGCGTGCTTCGCCACGAGCGAGGCCAATATGGCATATTTTAAAAAGCTTATGGGCGTGCAGATGATAAGCTTCGACAAAATGAATCAGCTTCGCCACATTAAGTTCCTCAAGAATAAAGCGGGCGTTATCGAGCACATGAAAAAGCACGCCGCCATAATGAAGCCCAAGTTTGAACTCGTATTGAGCTATTTCGATAAGGAGATAGCGCCTCTTGGCTTTGCAAATTATCACCGTCCCAAGGGCGGCTATTTCATCAGCCTCAACACCATGCCCGGCACCGCCAAGCGCACGCATGCGCTGTGCAAGGAAGCGGGCGTTGTGCTAACGGGCGCGGGCGCAACCTATCCCGGCGGCAACGATCCAATCGACTCCAATCTTCGCATAGCGCCCAGCCTTCCTCCGCTTGAGGAGCTTGAAAAGGCTACCGAGGTGCTTTGCGCGTGCCTTAGACTGTCCGCGGCCGAAAAGCTGCTTGGCAAAATATAATTAAAAGAAGGAATACCAATGGCAAGACAAACGTTCAGTATGGATAAAATAGTCGCGCTGTGCAAAAACCGCGGCTTCATATTCCCCGGCTCCGAGATATACGGCGGACTCGCCAACGCTTGGGACTACGGCCCCTTGGGCGTTGAGTTCAAGAACAACGTTAAAAAGGCGTGGTGGCGCAAATTCGTGCAGGAAAGCCCCTATAACGTAGGCATGGATTCCGCCATTCTGATGAACCCGCAAACCTGGGTGGCCTCGGGGCACGTGGTCAACTTCAACGATCCTCTCATGGACTGCAAAGCATGCAAGGCGCGCTTTCGCGCGGACAAGCTCATCGAAGACTATGCCGCGAAGAACAATATCGAGGTTCACCCCGATGGCATGAGCTATGAGCAAATGCAGCAGTTTATAGCAGATAAGGGCATAGTCTGCCCCGAATGCGGCAAGGCCGAGTTTACCTCTATCCGCAAGTTCAACATGATGTTTAAAACCTTCCAGGGCGTAAACGAGGCCACGGCAAACGAGCTGTATCTTCGCCCTGAAACGGCGCAGGGCATATTCGTCAATTTCAAGAATGTGCAGCGCACCACAAGGCGCAAGCTGCCCTTTGGCATAGCGCAGATAGGCAAGACCTTCCGCAACGAGATAACGC
>CAZZNN010000226.1:0-3215 GCA_964655605.1 uncultured Oscillospiraceae bacterium | reverse complement strand
CACTGCCCGGAGGGCAGATTGAGCTGCGGAAAGCCGACGACGCGGTAGGGCGACGTACCCTACGGGGGGGCGTGCGAAAAGGGGAAAATATGCATATTTGTAATTAGAGCGACTTCATGATATTATTATTGCAAAATATTGTTAGATTATTTGGAGCTGTTGCATGGTTTTTTCATCTACCGAATTTTTGCTGCTATTTTTGCCGGCGCTATTGATTCTTTATTATTTACCATGGGTTAAAAGCAGAAAATATAAAAACGCCGTTTTGCTCGTGGCGAGCTTGGGCTTTTATGCCTGGGGCGAGCCGCTTTTCGTATTTGTCATGCTGTTTTCGGTGATGATAAATTACGTTTGCTGCCTGGCCATGGAGAAATGGGCCGAAAAGAAGAAAATCTGGCTTATTGCCGCGGTGGCGTTTGATATAGCGCTTCTTGCGGTATTCAAATACGCCGGGTTTATTTCGCAAAATATTGCCGCGCTGTGCGGGAGCGAGAAGCTTATCGCAGACATAGCACTGCCGATAGGCATATCATTTTTCACATTTCAGATGATGTCGTATGTGTTCGACGTTTATTACGGCACGGTGCGCGCACAGAAAAACCCGCTGTATGTGGCGCTGTACGTCTCGCTTTTCCCTCAGCTCATAGCTGGCCCCATAGTGAGGTACTCTCAAATTGAAACCGAGATAACTTTTAGGCACGATACGTTTGAGAGCGTGTCGAAGGGCTTTAGACGTTTCGTTTACGGCTTGGGGAAGAAGGTGCTTCTGGCTAATTTCCTCGCGCAAATTGCCGACAACGTATTTGACTATATGAGCGCGCCCTCAGTTATGATGGCATGGCTTGGCGCAATAGCGTATACGCTGCAAATCTATTTTGACTTTTCGGGCTATTCGGATATGGCGATAGGCTTGGGAGAAATGTTCGGCTTCCATTTCCTTGAGAATTTCAATTATCCGTATATAGCAAAAAGCGTTACCGAGTTCTGGAAGCGGTGGCATATATCGCTTAGCACATGGTTCAGAGATTATGTGTATATCCCGCTCGGCGGCAACAGGGTGAAGAAATCGCGCTGGATACTGAATTTGTTTATTGTGTGGCTGCTTACCGGAATATGGCACGGCGCAAACTGGACGTTTGTGCTTTGGGGACTTATATACTTCGTGGTGCTGCTTCTAGAAAAGCTCGCCGGTTTTGGCGCGCCGAAAAACGCCGGGGGGGGGGGTACTCTCTCACATCTACACCCTTGTTATAGTAATTCTTGCGTGGGTAATATTTAGAGCGGAAAACGTTGGCGCAGGGCTAAAATATATCGGCGCAATGTTCGGCCTTGGCGCAGCCGGCTTTATCGACTCCGCATTTATTGAATATGTAAAAAACACTGCTTTCATACTTATCGCGGCGCTAATAGGCGCAACGCCTTTACTGTCAAACATTATAAAGCGATTTAAAGCAAAGGGGCTTACATGGATAGAATATGCATGGCTGTTTATCGTGTTCGCGCTTTCGCTTATAGAGGTCGTGTGCTCAACCTATAACCCATTTATCTACTTTAATTTTTAATGAGGCGTGCTAATGAAAAAAGTAAAATTGGATAATTTGCTCACGGTAATATGTTTGGCGGTGCTAATACTGCTTATGTGCACGATATTTATTCGTGTTTTCACCAAGGTGCTGATGCGAAAAGGCGTAAACAACGCGTTTACCGAACTCGTTTTTTTTGACAAGGCGCCTGTTGCGGACGCGCTTGCGGATACTGTTGACTGGCGAACCCTATATCCTTTTTCCGGGGAGCAGCAAGAATTAAGCGTCAACGCCAAGCAACCCAACGAAAGCATTATAGACAAAATTAAGACATTGGTATTTGGCGTTGAGGACAAAATAAAGGAGTGGACAAATCTGCACCTATTGGGGTATCAGGTGTTTGCGGAAGCGGCTAACAAATATGAGGCGCTTATTGGCTGGAACTTTGCGCCTTATGGGGAATATAACGGAATTATAACCTTGCCAGACGGCTACCTTGCCAAACCTGAGCAAAGGTGCGATGTGACGGAAATAAGCCGCTCGCTTACGGATTTTAAAGAATATTGTATTGGCAATAATATTGAGTTTATGTTCATTATGGAGCCAACCAAGATAAACAAATACGAAGATCCAGAAATATATGGCGTTACCGATTTCTCCAATCAAAACGCGGACGAGCTGCTCGATATGCTAAGGGCGGCGGATGTGAATGTATATGACCTAAGAGCAACGGCATATAGTGAAAAGCTTTATCGCAAGGAGCTGTTTTACCGCACGGATCACCATTGGCGAGTGGAGTCGGGTCTGTGGGCGTCGAGGCATGTGTTGCGGGTTTTGAATGAAAGCTATGGCCTTGATGTAGACGCTTCGGCTTTAGATGACGATAAGTTTCGGCGCGTTGATTATCCGGAGTGGTTTTTAGGCTCGCAAGGGAAGAAAGTTACATTGGCCCGCACGACTCCAGATGATTTTGTTATGCTCTATCCAACCTACGATACGCGGCTTCGTTATGAGATACCAAGCCTGGGTATAGATACGGAAGGCGATTTCTCAATAACCTATGAGATGTCGCACGTGGAGAAAAAGGATTATTACAATCGAAGTCCATACTCTGCATATAATCGCGGCACTAAGGCGCTTACCAAATTTGATAATGAGCTTAATAATGGCGGCGTCAAGCTGCTGGTCATTCATGATTCATTTGGCAACTGCGTTACCCAATTTATGGCGCTTGGAGCAACCGAGGTTGACACATTGGATATACGGCATTTTACGGGCAGCGTACAGGCATATATCAAGGAGTCGCAGCCGGATATGGTTCTAGTGATGTATTATCCGGCGGAGCTAAAGGATAATGTAGATTGGGCTACGCATAAAGACCCGTTTGATTTTAGGTGAGCAAAGATGAACGGCGGCGATCGCCGCGGGACGCCGCCCCCTACGGGGGGCGCTCTGCGAATAGCCCTTATGCTGCGGTGACAACATTGCCGTTGGACGGGTACGCGCGGTGCGACGCGGCGCCTCATCAGTCAACGGCGGTTTGCGCATCTCCCCGGTTTCGCGATTGCCGCGGCGGGTTCAGGGGAACCCGCCCTACGGGGGCTTCTCATACATGCGCGACAACAAAGGCGCGTTTTCCCGCGCCTTTGTTATTATGCTTTGCCTATTTTTATGCTTTGCCTATCTCGAGTA
>CAZZNN010000225.1:0-3231 GCA_964655605.1 uncultured Oscillospiraceae bacterium | reverse complement strand
CTCCATCGACACCGAGACCGAGCAGCTTATACAGGACGCTATAACGCATGTGCTCAAAAATCGCACCAGCTTCATAGTCGCCCACCGCCTCTCCACAATAAAGAATGCCGACAGGATATTGGTTATCCGCGGCGGCAAGATAACCGAGAGCGGCACGCACAAGGAGCTTCTCAAGCTCAAGGGCTATTACTACGATTTGTATACCACGCAGTTTAGGGAAGAGGGAGCGGAAAAAGTTCTTTCGTGATAATGCAAGCCTTATCACGAGCCCTTCGGGCGGGTATGATAGAAAAGACAAGCCGTAAGGCTTGCCTTTTCGTTTTGGCGCACATGCCGCTAACCATACCCGCGCACCCGTAGGGCGGGGGCTTGCTCCCGCCGCCGCACCCCCCCCGCACCCGTGTAGGGCGGGGGCTTGCTCCCGCCGCCGCTCCCCCAGCACCCGTAGGGCGGGGGCTTGCTCCCGCCGCGCCCCCCCGCACCCGTCCTAACCCGCCTCCTCACTCTTATCCCCCTCGAACACCACGACCACCTTTGGCATCGTCTCCTCCTGAGCGTCCTCTGGTGCGACGGCGAGGAGGGCGCGGGCGGCGCTCACTAGCTCCGATGGCTTCGCCTCGCCCGACGCGCACACCTCAAGCAGCGTGGCGATGGCCGTTTTGCGCAGCTCGTCCGGGCTTGTCATCGCCCGCCCCCCGGGGCGCCGCCCACGCCGCTTGACGCGTTCGCCCCTCTATATGGGCGTGATGCATTCCTGCCTGCGTCCGCGCCGCCCGCGTCCGCGCCGCCCGCGCCCGCGCCCTGCGCTTCGCGCTTCGCGCGCTCCGTCAAAACGCGCATCTTCTCCACGGCCTCGCTCTTGCCGTCAAAATTCATCATCTCAAGTCCTATCTCGGGCGTTATCATGCCAATCTGCACCAATTTCAGTGCAAGCTCATTCTGCGCCGCCACAAGAAACCGGTTCTCGCGCGTCGCCTTCACCGTCACCGTAAACTCGATGGGCAAAAGATTGCCCAAAGCCGTTCTCGCGTACATATCCGCCGATGTGAACACCGCTTCGCTGGGCGTTCTCACGAGCCTTGGCACGTTTGCGCCCACGCGCTCGGCCTCAAGCTCAAGGCGCACCGCCTGCTCAAACGCCGCGTGGACGCTTCGCTGTATCATGCGCGAGCGCTTGGAGCTCATCTCCTGCAAGGCCGCAATGGCGCTCGCCGCCGTCACGCCCGAAGCCACGCCGCCGCGCGAAAACTCGTTTTGCCCGCTCTCCTCCTTTATGCTCGCGCGCAGCCTCTCGGCGTAGCTTATTATGTATGCGGGCAGGGGGGCGGTGGGGAACCATGTTATGCCAGAGAGCGACGTGCCCTCGTGCACCTCCTTCGACCAATCCCTCAAATCGTCCGCTTCAAAGCCCGACGCGGAGGTGACGAGCAGCTTATTGTGCGACGCCATGAGCGCGTTTTTCACGATTATCTGATCGAGCCTGTCCGCGTAAAGCTGCTGCTGCTTGAACATGTCAACTATGCCGTACCCAAGCGCCGTGCCGCGCCTTGGAAAGAGCGTGGTTATCACAAAGGGATATTCGCCGGTGCCGGTGACGCCCCCCTTGCTATCCCCGTCGCGCGAGCTTTCGAGCACCACGCCGCCCGCCAGACGCGTAAGCTGCACCGAAAACGCGCCGGTCTTCGCGTCGTATTCGCGCTCGAAGCACTCTATCAGCTCCACGCCGCGCTCCATTGAGCCTTTGGCGAGCGAATCCGCGCTGCGAACGTCGTCAAGCGCGGCGACTCCGCGTCCCGTAAACACGGTGCTGCCCTTTTCGCTCGAAAAATGCCCCGCGCCCGAAAACGCGCCGTCGAGCTCGGCAGCCTTGCCCGGATAGCGCGCCTTTATGCTCTCTATGGGAAAAAGCCGCGTCACAAAAACGCAGCGCGCGTCCTCAAGACACGATACGAGCGGGTCTATCATCACGCCGCCCACGTCCACGCGGCGAAGAAACGCGCCGCCCACGCCCTTTGAGGCGGACGGGTCAAACCCGGCCTCAAGCACGGCGTACCCGTGTACGAGCAGGTCCAGCACCATAAGGCCGTATTCGTTTTCAAACCGGCAGCGGCGGTGATTTTCCTTTATAACGGCGCAGAGCTTTTCGGCCACGCCCGCGTAAGCCGCCTCGTCGGCCACTATGGCGGCCTCGGGCAGCGCGTCGGCAAGGTCGGCGCGAATGTTTTCTATGGTGGACTGGATAACGGGAGTCACCGGCTGCGGCTCCGCGCGCCCGCCGTCGCGCGTGGCGGTCTTTTCAAGATACACCGCCTCGGAGAGCGTGCCGCCCGTCCCTGGAAGCTGAGTCCGCGTGACCGTGACGGCGTTTTGCGCCGCCGCCTGTGCCGCCGAGAGATATGGCTCGGCCACCTCCCAGTCGCGCCCGCGATACATAAGCTCGTTCTCACGCTGGCGCGCCCATTCTGGGGCATACGCCGCGCGAAAATCATTGTATAAAGCGTAAAGCCGCGCTGAGAGCGCGGCGTGCGATTGTGTTTTTGTCATTGGTATGTCCTTTCGTTTTGTTCTATGAATGTTTCGCGCCGCACGCGGTACGTCTAAAGCATACCTAAGGTTTGCAATGCTGCCGTCCCCTACAATTTCAAACAACGTTCGTGCACCACCGTAGGGCGGGGGCTTGCCCCCGCCGCCGCGTCCGCACCCTCATTTTTTGGAACGCCCACCGGGCACGGCGGCGCCCGCTAACGCTTCGCGTTTGTGCATTGTGTCATGTCGAACGCGCCGTTTGCCGCAAGGCTCACCACGACCGCGTTCACCACGCATAACCCTGCGTTCGCCCACGTCATGCTTCCTATAAATATGTGCGCGAGCAGCATTACCGCCAGCGCCACAATGTATGAAAACACTCGCGTGGGCAGCTTGTCGATAAAGCCCACGCCCTTAAAAAGCTGCGTCACAAGCGTTGTTATAAGCGTCGCGCCGGTGTATGTGAGCAGCGCCTCCCATGTGAAAAACTCCATTTTTGCCTCCTTAATTCGTTTAGTTATCTATATGTGCGTTGCTTAGCTTTTGCTAAGCTATCGCCATCCGCTCAACCAAGTTGTTGTGTGAACACAACCGAGCGCAAGCCTCAGTCAGCCTCACGCGAGCTTAGCTTTTGCTAAGCTATCGCCATGCGCTCAACCAAGTTGTTGTGTGAACACAACCGAGCGCAAGCCTCAGTCAGCCTCA
>CAZZNN010000224.1:0-3234 GCA_964655605.1 uncultured Oscillospiraceae bacterium | reverse complement strand
TCCGTAGGGCGGGGGGCTTGCTCCCGCCGTGGGGGCGCACCCCTGCGGGCGGGACGCGGGCGGCCACATAGGGCCGCCACTACGGAAGAACTCCCTACGTTACGATCAACTCCCCGTCCCGCATGTCAACGGTGAACACGGTGTCGGGCAGGGGGTCTTTTTCTATTATGCGGCGGGCGAGCAGCGTTTCGAGCTTGCTCGAGATGAGCCGCTTTAGCGGCCTCGCGCCATACTGCGGGTCAAAGCCGGCGTCCGCGAGATACTCCTTGGCGGCGTCGGTCAATATAACGTCGAGCCTGCGCTCCTTTAGCCGCGCGCGAATATCCTCCAAAAGCAGATCCGTTATCTTTAGTATCTCGCCGCGCTCAAGAGGCTTGTAGAAAACTATCTCGTCTATGCGGTTTAAGAACTCCGGCCTGAACTGCGCCTTCAAAAGACGCATGGTGTCCGCCTTGGCGGCGTCCGTGAGCTTGCCGGAAACTATGCCGTCGAGAATATTGGCCGAGCCTATATTTGAGGTCATCACTATAACGGTGTTTTTAAAATCCACGGTGCGCCCCTGCGAATCGGTTATGCGGCCGTCGTCTAAAACCTGAAGGAGCACGTTGAAAACGTCCGGGTGCGCCTTTTCTATCTCGTCGAAAAGTATCACGCAATAGGGCTTGCGGCGCACGGCCTCTGTGAGCTGGCCGCCCTCGTCGTAGCCGACGTAGCCCGGAGGCGCGCCAATGAGGCGGGACACGGAGAATTTCTCCATGTATTCGGACATATCTATGCGCACGAGATTGTTTTCATCGTCGAAAAGCGCCTTTGCGAGCGCCTTTGCAAGCTCCGTCTTGCCAACGCCAGTGGGGCCGAGGAACATGAAGCTGCCTATGGGCTTTTTGGGGTCCTTGAGCCCCGCGCGGGTGCGAAGTATCGCGTCCGACACAGCGCGGACGGCCTCGTCCTGCCCTATCACGCGGCGGTGAAGTATCGCCTCCATATTAAGAAGCTTCTCCCTCTCGCCCTCCATGAGCTTTGATACGGGTATGCCCGTCCAGCGGGCGACGATCTTCGCTATTTCCTCCTCGGTCACGCGCTCGCGCAAAAGATTTTCGCCGGTCTGCTTTTTTTCAAACTCCGCCTCGGCCTTTTCAAGCTGCTCCTGCAATTTGGGCAGGGCGCCGTATTTTAGCTCTGCGGCGCGGTTGAGGTCGTATTCGCGCTCGGCCTTTTCGCGCTCGGCGTTGGCTTTTTCAATGTCCTCGCGGAGCTTTTGCACGCTCTTTATGGAGTCCTTCTCGTTTTCATACTTGGCGCGCTGCGCCTTGAATTTTTCGCGTTCGCCTGAAAGCTCCTTGCGTATCTCCTCAAGGTGCGCTGCGCTCAATTTGTCGTTCTCCTTGCTAAGCGCCGCCTCCTCTATCTCAAGCTGCATTATGCGGCGGGATATATCGTCCAGCTCCTGCGGCATGGACTCCATCTCGGTGCGGATAAGAGCGCACGCCTCGTCCACAAGGTCTATGGCCTTATCTGGCAGGAAACGGTCTGAGATATATCTGTTTGAAAGCGTGGCGGCGGCTATTAGCGCGGAGTCGTTTATCTTGACGCCGTGGAAGACCTCGTAGCGCTGCTTTAGCCCGCGCAGTATGCTTATGGTGTCCTCAACGGTGGGTTCGTCCACCATGACGGGCTGAAAGCGTCTTGAGAGCGCCGCGTCCTTTTCGATATACTTGCGGTATTCGTCCAAGGTGGTCGCGCCTATGCAGTGCAGCTCGCCGCGCGCGAGCATGGGCTTCAGCAGGTTGCCCGCGTCCATGGAGCCCTCGGTGCGTCCCGCGCCGACGATGTTGTGCAGCTCGTCGATAAAGAGGATTATTTTGCCTTCGCTGCGCTTGACCTCATTTAAGACCGCCTTTAGGCGCTCCTCAAACTCGCCGCGGAATTTCGCGCCCGCGATCAAAGCGCCCATGTCGAGCGAATAGAGGCTGCGCTCCTTTAGCGTGGCGGGCACGTCGCCGCGCACTATGCGCTGCGCGAGGCCCTCGGCTATGGCGGTTTTGCCAACGCCCGGCTCGCCTATGAGGACGGGGTTGTTCTTGGTTTTGCGCGAGAGTATGCGAATGACGTTTCTAACCTCGTCGTCGCGGCCGATGACGGGGTCGAGCTTATTTTGACGCGCCAGCTCAACCAAGTCCTGCGCGTATTTTTTGAGCGAGTCGTAGGTGTCCTCGGGCGTGTCGCTCGTGACGCGCGCGCCTCCGCGAACGTCCATGAGCGCCTTTAAAAACGCGTCGCGAGATATATTGTGCGCCTTAAAAAGCTGCTTTAGCTGCGCGCCCGAATCCTGGAGCAGGCCGAGAAACAGGTGTTCAACGGACACGAAATCGTCCTTCATGCGCTTCGCCTCTTTTTCGGCTGTGAGAAGCGCCGCGTCGAGCTCGCGCGTGACATATATCTTATCCGCTTCGCGCGAGGCGCTCATCACCTTGGGCATAGAGTCAACTCGCGCCTCGACGGCCGCCGTAAACGCGGCCTCGTCCGCGCCGGCGCGCTTGATGAGGCTCCTTATGAGCGAGTTATCCTCCTTTAGCAGCGCGAGCAGAAGGTGCTCGCAGTCCACCTGCTGGCTTTGGTGCTCGAGGGCTATGCTCTGTGCGGATTGCACCGCCTCAAGCGATTTTTGAGTAAGCTTGTTTGCGTCCATTGTTGTGACCATAGCTTTCGTTTAAGAAAGCATCCTTTCTTCGGAGTTGAGGGTGGCTTTGCGTTAGCAAAATCTTCGTCGCTCTCGGCGAAGAAAGCCTCAAAACGCTAGTTTGAAAGTTTACTTTCAAACTTCACTTCCTTTGGTTTTGGGTTCAATCCCTTTTCGATTTTTATGTTACTACGGGATTATTATAGCTTTATGATGGCAATGTTATGATTTTTTGACGTTAGGTGAAATTGTTGTGAAAATGCGCGGATGCACGCCGCCGCTGCGGTGGAATGTCCCCCCGTGGGGACGGCAACATCGCAAACCTTCGGTTTGCTTTAGACGTACCGCCGGTTGCGCACCGCCGCAACGGTAAAATCCCCGTAGGGCGGGGGCTTGCTCCCGCCGCGCGGGCGGCGCACCCCCCGTCACGGCACAATCCCCGTAGGGCGGGGGCTTGCTCCCGCCGCGCGGGCGCACTACGAATGCTTTTGTATCGCTATTTCGCGCCCTGCGGGCGCGGGCTTCTCTCTGGAGGGACGCCCCTCCGGGGGGTT
>CAZZNN010000223.1:0-3266 GCA_964655605.1 uncultured Oscillospiraceae bacterium | reverse complement strand
CGGCTCTTTTTTACCGCGCATGCAGTTGGTTTTTGTCGCTCGATGTTCTCCTCCTTTGCTTGCGATGTGCAGAACTAATGCATATTTCATATCAAGTAGTGTGCGCCTTATCAAGTTGTGCATGCGAGCAGGTCGTTACCATTGATGAGCTGATTCCGGCTTGGATATAATACTATTATGCCGATAACGGCAAAATTGCGGAATTCACTATGCATAGTTCGTTGATTTCCTGCCGATAATATGTTATAATAAAGCAAAAAGTCAAGGAAGCGGTCACATGAACTATCTATCGGTAGCAGAAACAGCGAAAATGTGGAATATGTCCGAGCGCACGGTACGCAACTACTGTGCGCAAGACAGGATTCCCGGCGCGTTTCTCACAGGCAAGACCTGGAATATCCCGGAGAGTGCCACGAAGCCGGACAGGATAAATGCCCGTACCGCCGCTACAAAAACGCTGTTGGACATTCTGAAAACGGAACAGGCGGCAAAGACCTCCGGCGGTATCTACCACAAGGTGCAGATCGAACTTACCTATAACTCCAACCATATCGAGGGAAGCCGACTCACCCACGACCAGACGCGCTACATCTTTGAGACGAACACTATCGGCGTTGCCGGCGAAACGATGAACGTGGACGATATCGTAGAAACGGCAAACCACTTCAAATGCATCGACATGATTATCTCACAAGCTAAATATGCGCTTTCAGAGAAGTTTATCAAGAAACTGCATCTGACGCTAAAAAGCGGAACCAGCGACGCACGGAAAGGCTGGTTTGCCGTGGGCGCTTACAAGCGGATGCCAAATGAGGTAGGCGGCAGGGAGACCACTATGCCGGAGGACGTCGCCGCCGCGATGGGCGCATTGCTTGCCGAGTACAACGCTGTCAAGGAAAGGACACTGGAGGACATCATCGGGTTTCATGTGCGATTCGAGTCCATCCACCCGTTCCAAGACGGAAACGGACGTGTCGGACGGCTCATCATGTTCAAGGAGTGCCTACGAAACGGTATTGTACCGTTTATCATCGACGATGAAATGAAGCTGTTCTACTATCGCGGCTTGCATGAATGGAGCAGCGAAAAGGGTTATCTGACCGACACCTGCCTCGCGGCGCAGGATAAGTTCAAGAAGTATCTGGACTATTTTAGGATTGGGTATTGAATGATAAAATGAGTTTTATGGAGGAAAAACATGAAGAAAACCGCTGTTTTAGTATATGATTCGTTTTGCAATTTTGAGCTTAGCGTAGCACTTGAAGTATTGGCGCTTTCAGGAAAAGAAATTACCATTTTCGCAAAAACAAAAGAGGCTGTTAAGAGTGAAGAAGGTCTAACTTTGTTGCCAGATGCGACTATTGAAGATATTGATATTAATGTCTATGACAGTTTGTTGCTGACAGGCGCAACGGACATAAGAGAAGCGATTGAGGATGATCGCGTTATTAAGTTTGTTAGTTTGTTTGATGGGAAGGTAATAGGGGCTATATCTATCGCACCACTTCTGCTTGTTAAAGCAGGATTGCTCGATGGGAAACCCTTTATGGCAGGGGTAAACAAAGAAGATCTTTATGAAGAAGGTTTTTCAGAAAAAGACTTGGCCCAAATGGTTGGGTGGGATGATAACTTATGTGCTCCATTAACAGAGGGATACATTATTACCGACAACATTATCACGTCCATATCATACAATTTTATTAAGTGGGCTTTGGCTTTTGGAAAAATGATTGGATTAAATATTTCGCCAAAAACCTTTGGCATTTGCTAATTCCCGCTTATCGGACAGATAAACACAAAACAACATATTCCTCAGGCGCTCTGGAAACAGGGGGCCTTTTTCATGCCATTTTGCAGGGAGAAGGTCCCATCATGATTAACTTGAATGATTTCAACACTAGTGTAATCTATGTTATACTGCCTTTCTTATAAAATAAAAAGCATGGTGCGTTACCATACCTAATAAAATAGCCAAGGCGTTTGATCTTGGCTTCGGGTTTGTTGGTATGCTATTTAGTTATATTTTTTTAGATTGTCCCAGTCAATTTCGTTTGCATTGACAAACCCGCTTTGCTCTGCCTGCTTAATTCGTTCTGCCTCGTCTGCCGTTACCTTTGTAAAATCAGGATCCCACGCCAACACAAGGCGTTTCACAAATTCATAAGCAAAGGCTTGTTCTTCCTTTGGCAGAATCTCAATCATTTTTGCCGTGCTTTCCGCTATTGATTCCATAATTCATGTCTCCTTTACTTATAGATGTCGCCACGATTTCCAATGTCAATTACAAACAACACTTCAACTGTATTATCGGCATTGATTTTATAAATTACCCGCCATCCACCTATACGTAATCTTTTTCGCCCGTCTGAATATCCAGTCAAAGGTTTTATATCGCCTTTGGGCGGGCTCTCAAGTAAGCCTTCAATCCCGGCTTTTATGCGGTCAATGCTTTTCTTGTCTAGCTTGGCAAGAAATTTGAGTGCGTCCCGCGAATACTCAATCATCATGGCTTACCCTCCTATACTGATATTATATGCGTTTCCAGGTGCTGTCAAGATTTATGCGCAAATTGGTTTGCAGTCCCATGAAAATAGTGCCGATACTTAAGTCCCTGCCCGACGTTATCTGCTCGAATTTCGCTTCAATATTCGTGTCGCCACGGATGTTATAGAGGTCGTAGGCGGGCACACTGCCTTTGCTCTCGCCATTTACAATCAAGTCTTTCACTCGATACCCTGCGTTTGGCGTAAGCTCGACGGTTACACCGTCGCCGGATTTAACCTGTATCGACCCGGCAGGTTCCACACTGCCGCCGACTGTTGCGGTCGTGTACACGCTCCAATACTGGTCGGGATTGTTTATATAGTCGTCGTTCTTGTCGCTGGCGTTGGCTACCTTGAACCATACCTTAACGGTCGTAGCGTGCGCCGCGTCTTGTGCGTATGGAATCAGCTCGCTATATTGTGCGGCTGTGCTTGGCGTGAATTTCACGCCGTTTACCGTCCAGTAATCTACAGTGTAGTTTAACACTGTGCCGTCCGGCTGAGTGACGTTTTCGGGCGCGAACGATATTGACGCGAGCGACGGTCTATAGTTGAGGCCGTGTGCTACCCACGTCTGCACGCCGTCAGCCTTTCTGGCAGTGTACGTGTCGGCGTATCCTGCGGATACGCTCGCCGTGTATGCCATGTTGGCGCTGCCGCCCGGAGTCATGACTTGCACCTTCACATATCCTTCGTACACAACTGGGATTTTTTCAAACCATA
>CAZZNN010000222.1:0-3273 GCA_964655605.1 uncultured Oscillospiraceae bacterium | reverse complement strand
GATGTCCAGCACAAGGTACGGCAGCAGATAGTCGTTCCACACCCACATTATCTCAAGCACGCCAACGGATATAAACGTGGGCTTTAGCATGGGGAACACTACGAGGAAAAATGTGCGTATAGGCCCGCAGCCGTCTATGGCGGCGGCTTCCTCAATTTCAAGAGGAATGCTCTTAACAAAGCCTACGAACATGAACACCGCAAGCCCCGCGCCGAAGCCAAGATAGATAATCGGTATTGTAAAGGGCGTATCCAAATGCAGCGTGTGCGCGGTTTTCGCCAATGTGAACATAACCATTTGGAATGGCACCACCATTGAGAATACGCACGCGAAATAAACTATTTTTGAAAATAGGCTGTTCACCCGCGCTATATACCATGCCGCCATGGACGTGCATATAAGTATCAGTCCGGACGATAATACCGTGATTACCACGCTGTTTATAACGGATTTTACGAAGGGATATTCGCCTATCGTAACGCCGTTTGTGTAGTTCGAGCCGCCCACGAAGCTCTCCGCGTTTGGGAAAGCGAATGTGTCGGTGTTTATCGCCGTGTTCGACTTGAAGGAGTTTATCAGCACTATCACTATTGGCAGCATGTAAATTATGCAGATAACGGCGAATACTATGGTAAGCATAAGCTTTGCGTTATTTTCGCGCTTCATTATTGCTGTACCTCCTTCTTTCTTGAGCCGGATAGCTGGATAAGCGCTATCACCGCGACCAGTATGAAGAAGAGCACCGCCTTCGCCTGTCCTACGCCGCGCGAGTTAGCGTTGAGATAGAATGTGTTGTATATGTTAAGCGCAAGCATTTCGGTGGATTTTATCACAGTGCCGTCGGCCATGAACACGAATGGCTGGCCGCCGTTTAGCACGAGGTTTTGGTCGAAAAGCTTGAATGAATTTGTCAATGTTAAAAATGTGCATATCGTTATCGAAGGCATAACGGTGGGTATGGTTATGTGCCACAGCGTATGCCAGCCATTCGCGCCGTCTATCTTGGCGGCTTCAATAAGGCTTTCAGGCACGGATTGCAGACCCGCTATATAAATTATCATCATATAGCCTATCTGCTGCCACGCCATCAGGATTATAAGCCCCCAATAGCCGTAAGGCGTGCTTAATACTATCGATGTGCCATAGGCGGAAAGTATTCCGTCGAATATCATGCTCCAAATATAGCCGAGCACTATGCCGCCTATCAAGTTGGGCATGAAGAATACCGTTCTAAATAGGTTCGAGCCCTTTATTCCGCGCGTGAGCGCGTATGCCACCGCGAAGGCCAGAACGTTTATCACTATGAGCGACGCCAGCGCCACCAGCGCCGTGTACCAGAATGCGTGCATAAAGCCCGCGTCGTTAAATGCCTTTATGTAATTTTCTATGCCTATCCATTTGGCGTTGCTCGTGGTGGTGAATTTGCAAAACGACAGATAGACGCCCTTGCAGAAAGGATAAACAAAGCCTATGCAAAATGCCGCAAAGGTCGGCAAAAGGAATAACGGGAACCATTTCTGTATAGGACGGCGAATGAGCTTTGAGTTAACCGCCGAGCCTGATTGCTTTTTTTTGCGCTTTATATTCATGACCTTAGCTTAGCTCCCTTTCTAAATTCTAACCGCGACCGGGTAATTTAACTTTAGCAAATATCCCAGGCGCTTTGCAATACATTTCTCCAAATTTGTAAAATACGGGGCGAGCGTTTCCACTCGCCCCGTATTAGGGTGTCCTTAATTATTGAGCCGCATACTGGGTTGCCCAGCCCTGAACAAACGCGGTCTGAACGTCTTCCCAAGCTCCGCCTGCGGAGTACTGGGTGAGCGCCGCGACAACGCCTGCGCGCCAAGTGTCAACATTGGGGGTGTAGTTGAACGCCCAAGTCACAACGTAGTTGCCGTTTGCAAGATATGCGTTGGCGTCGTTGAAGAAGGTGTTCGCGGTGGCCTTTGCGCTCTTGAACGGGATTGGGCCAAACTGCTCGGCCATCATGTTGGTGCCCTCGTCGGAGGTAACTACCCAATAGATGAAGTCGAGAGTAGCCTGAATGTTCTCGGCGGAAGCCTGAGAGTTCACAGCCCAGCAGTTCTCGGTGCCGCAGCACAGGCCCGCTTTTTCTTCGCCCGCAACGCCGCAGTAAATGGGTATCATCGCAAGGTCGTCCGGGTTCATGGCAAACTTGTCGGCCGCGGTGAGGTTAGCGAATTCCCAAGTGCCGTTCTGGAAGAATACGGCCTTGCCCTCGCCAAATTCAGCTTCGGCCTGGTCGCCGGTGGCGGAGGCGAGCTGAGAAGGATCGGTGGCGGAATTGTTGCTGTACAGATCCCATATATTCTTGAAGTTCTCAAGGTACGCGCCGGTTACTGTGGCGGGCTGCTCGGTGACGTTGTTGTCACGGAACTCGTAGAACAGGGGCATATTGGCAAGATGGCCGGAGAAACGCCACGAGGACGAGCCGTCCATGCCGGAGGAGGTGAACGCGTCGAAGCCAAGCTCAGCGCTGCGGGCATGAATGTCCTCAACGACGGCCTTGAGTGATGCGAAGTCCTTTATCTCGTCTATGGAATGACCGGCAGTCTCAAGCAGAGCCTTGTTCACTATGATGCCGAAAGCTTCATAGCAATAGCCTATGCAGGCGACTTCGCCGTTCGCGCCAAAGAGATTGAAATCATCGGTCGTCATCTCGCCGTATACGGGAGTGCCCTTGAGGTCGAGGCAGAAATCGCCCCAGGTGTCAAGGCCGGCCTTGTTGCCGCACTGGAACAGAGTGGGGGCGGCGTCGCCCTTGTCCATTTCGGCGGTAAGGGTTTCCTGATACGTGCCGGAAGCGGCGGTCACAACGGTGACGGGTACGCCGGTGGTTTCGGTGTACTTAGCGGCGAGAGCCTGCCAAGCAGCATCAGCCTCGGGCTTGAAGTTGAGGTAGTAAACCTTACCGGTCGCAGCAGCCTCAGAAGTGGGCTGAGCGGAGGGCTCGGCGGCCGGAGCTTCCGTGCCGGCGGGCTCGGTTGCCGGAACAGGAGTGTCGGGAGTCTGAGCGGGGGCCGCTGTGCAGGCTACGCAAGCCAGTGCCACAACGATTGCCACGATCATAGTCATAAACTTCTTCATTGTTTCTCTCCTTATACAATTAAATGTATGCTAACGTTCACATTATTGGAACGAACAGCCTGTTTTATGCGCTTTACGCGCTTTTTCCGCCCTGAAAAACATATTCCGACAACGTTACCGGAAACGTTACCGGTCAATATATGTAAATTATATGCACGCACC
>CAZZNN010000221.1:0-3288 GCA_964655605.1 uncultured Oscillospiraceae bacterium | reverse complement strand
ATAGAGCTAAAGGACACCGTGCGCACAATATCGCGCTCTGAGTGGCATGAGGCAAAAGCGAGCAGGAACGGTGAGACGCGGCTGCTTTATTATGATGTGGCGGGCAGCGGTTTCATGTATAACATGGTGCGCATACTCGTTGGGACTATGCTTGAGATAGGCGGCGGCAAGCGCGAGGCTTTGGATATGCAAAAAGCGCTGCTCTCGCGCGACCGCGCCTTGGCGGGGGCCACCGCGCCCGCGCACGGGCTTACGCTGTATAGAGTTGAATATAAAAATTTTGACACGGAGGAATATGTGCTGTGAACGAGATGAATATTTTGGTTACCACGCCTGTGGAGCAGAGGCATAAGGAACGCCTTGCGGCGGCCGCGCCGGACGCGGCTTTCATATATAAGCGCGTGGACGAGGTCACCGAGGGCGACGTCGCCTCGGCGGACGTTATATTCGGCAATATTAAGCCGGAGCTTTTAAAGGCGGCCGCAAACGGAAGGCTCAAGCTCGTGCAGCTCTTTACCGCGGGCTCGGACGGCTATGTAAATGCGCTGCCGGAGGGTGTGAAGCTCACAAACACAACGGGCGCTTTCGGCCTTGCAATAAGCGAGCACATGCTCGCTATGCTGCTCATGCTTAAAAAACGGCTCCATGAATATCGCGATAATCAAATGAAGTGCGAGTGGAAGGATATGGGCACGGTCACGAGCATAGAGGATAGCACCATAGCGATAATAGGTCTTGGCGATATAGGCGGCGAGTTCGCGCGAAAAGCAAAGGCGCTCGGCGCTTATACCATAGGTGTGCGCCGCAAGGACACGCGCAAGCCCGACTATATAGATGAATTGGTGCTGACAGATGATCTTGACGCTGTGCTGCCGCGCGCGGACGTGGTGGCGATGGCGCTGCCGAATATGCCCGCCACCTATCAGCTCCTTGACAGGCGCAGGATAGGTCTTTTGAAGGAAGGCGCGGTGGTGTTAAATGTTGGCCGCGGCCAGACGATAGACACTCAGGCGCTTTGCGACGCGCTTGAAGAAAACCGCATAATGGCCGGGCTCGATGTTGTCGATCCGGAGCCGCTGCCGAGCGAGCATAGGCTGTGGAATATGAAAAACGCCATAGTCACGCCGCACATATCAGGCTTTTTCCATTTGCAGCAGACGCAGGACCGCATGGTGCGCATAGCTGCGGAGAACATAAAAAGGCTTCGCGAGGGCCGCGAGCTTATGAATATAATCGATACCGAAACTGGCTACTGCAAAAAATAACGGAAATTGCTAACTCCGCCTTTTATCAAGGCGGCTGTTTTATAGGGGGCGCATAATGGATTTAAATTCGATTTTGATAGTGTTCGCGCTGGTGCTGTGTCTTGCGGCCGTGGCGCTCTTGGTGTTGGTGCTAAATAAGCTCAATAAAAAGGCGGCCGATGAAAAGCGCGCGCTTGAAAACAGCGCAAAGGACGCGGCGGCGCTTGAAAAGGCGCTTTATGATATAAAGCGCGAGCTGACGGAGAGCCAGCGCGCGCAGCGTATGGAGCTTGGCGCTAATGTGCAAAAGAGCGTGAGCGCCATGAGCGAGCAGGTGGAAAAGCGCCTTGGCGGCATGGGCGAGCAGATAGAAAAGCGGCTAAACGCCTTCGCGCTTGAAAACGAGCAGAAGCACGACCTAATGCGCTCCACTGTGGAGCGGCGCTTGAGCGCGATACAGGAGGATAACGGCAAGCGCCTCGACGAAATGCGCTCCATAGTCGATGAAAAGCTGCAAAAAACGCTCGACGAGCGCATGACAAAGAGCTTTAGCCTCGTGAATGAAAATCTTGAAAAGGTGTATAAGGGGCTTGGCGAAATGCAGCAGCTCGCAACAGGAGTGGGCGATCTTAAAAAGGTGCTTTCAAACGTTAAAACTCGCGGCATACTGGGCGAAATCCAGCTTGGCGCGATACTTGAGGAAATACTCGCGCCTGAGCAATATGAAAAGAACGTGGCTGTCGCGGGCGGGAGAAACGTTGTGGAGTTTGCCATAAGGCTGCCAGGCGACGGGGAGACGCCCGTTTACATGCCCATAGATTCAAAATTCCCGCTCGACGCCTACAGCGCGCTTGAGGACGCTTACCAAAGCGGTTTGGCGGAGAGCATACACGCCGCGCGGGAAACGCTTAAATCGCGTCTGCTGCAATTTGCAAAGGATATATGCGATAAATATATCGCTCCGCCGCTCACAACGGATTTTGCCGTTATGTTCCTGCCTACGGAGGGGCTTTATGCGGAAGCCGTGAAAATGGGCTTGATTGAAAGGCTGCAAAGGGATTATCATGTAAGCATGACAGGGCCAAGCACAATGGCCGCGCTTTTAAACAGCCTTCAGATGGGCTTTAAAACGCTCGCTATTCAAAAGCGCAGCAGCGAGGTGTTCAAGGTGCTAGGAACCGTGAAAAGCGAGTTCGTGCGTTTTGAGGACGTGCTTAAAAAAGCGCAGAACCAGCTTAACAGCGCCAATAAAAATTTAGATGAATTGATGGGCGCAAGGACGAGAAAAATTTTAAAGAGCCTCAACACCGTTACCGAGCTGCCCTCGGGCGAGCAGGAAAACGCCGTTGAGTTTTTAACCACTCAGGACGATAACTAAGGAGGAAATGATAATGAGCGCACCTACCCCACATAATTCTGCCAAAAAGGGCGATTTTGCACAAACCGTACTCATGCCGGGCGATCCGCTGCGCGCGGAGATGATAGCCAACACGTTCCTCAAGAACGCCGTGCTCGTGAATAACGTTCGCGGCATACACGGCTATACGGGCGAATATAACGGCAAGCGCGTGAGCGTTATGGCGAGCGGCATGGGCATGCCGAGCATGGCCATCTATTCGTATGAGCTTTTCAATTTCTACGATGTTGATAATATAATTAGAATAGGCTCTGCGGGTGCGATAAGTCCTGAACTAAAGCTTCGCAGCATAGTCTTGGGCATGTCCGCCTGCCACGACAGCAATTTTGACAAGCAGTATGATCTGCCCGGCACATTCGCGCCCACCGCGAGCTTTGCGCTTTTGTCAAAGGCCGTTAAGGCGGCGGAGGAGATGAAGCTCCCCGTCACCGTGGGCAGCGTGTTTTCAAGCGACGTTTTTTATTCGGACAGCACAATGCGCTGGCAGAAGATGGGCGTTCTCGCCGTTGAAATGGAGAGCGCCGCTCTCTATATGAATGCCGCCGCCGCGCACAAAAACGCGCTTTGTATTTGCACCATTTCAGATAGCCTCGTCACGGGCGAGCAGTGCTCAAGCGAGGAAAGGCA
>CAZZNN010000220.1:0-3291 GCA_964655605.1 uncultured Oscillospiraceae bacterium | reverse complement strand
CCTCCTCCCGCGCCGCAGCGCTCCTAAGTTCCTTTGGTTACTTTCCTTTCAAGGAAAGTAACCCCCCGGAGGGCGTCCCCCGCCCCCCAAAAACCTCTCACGCAAAGCACGACCCCGGTAGCCGCCGTTGCGGGCAGGCGCGGAGTCGTGCGGTGAACGCTGTGGGGTTGTTGCTTAGTAGATCTCGTCCAGCTTAACGGGGCGGTTTTCAGCCATGGACTTTTTGCAGGCGAGGGCGAGACGGATGGACATAAGTCCGTCGTCTATGCCGACCTCGGGCTGCGAGCCGGTTTTGATGCTTTCGATGAAGCTGCGAACCTCCGCCTGATAGGAGGTCATATAGCGATCGAGGAAGAACCAGAGCGGCTTTTCCGCGGTAACGCCGTCCACGGTGGAGAGTATCGCGGTGCTGGGGAGGTCGTTGGCGTTGGCGACGGAGCCCTTGGAGCCGAATACCTCGCCGCGCTGGTCGTAGCCGTAGACGGACTTTCTCGAGTTGTCTATGAGCGCGAGCGCGCCGTTTGCCATGCGGGCGGAGACTGTGGCGGTATCCACGTCGCCCGCTTCGCCAATGGCGGGGTCTATGAGCACCGCGCCGGAGGCATAGACCTCATCTACTTCGGAGCCGGAGAGGTAGCGGAGCATATCGAGATCATGTATCATCATATCGAGGAAAATGCCGCCGGAGGTGCCGACGTACTGGGCGGGAGGCGGCTCGGGATCGCGGGAGCTTATCCTTATGAACTGCACGTCGCCTATCTTGCCCGCGTCGACAGCGGATTTGAGCGCGCGGTAGTTATGGTCGAAGCGGCGGTTGAAGCCGACCTGATAGACGAGCTTCTTGGGGGAGGCGGCGAGTGCCGCGCGCACCTCGTCAATTTTGTCGAGCTTGTGGTCGATGGGCTTTTCGCAGAAAACGTGCTTGCCCGCCTTGATAGCCTCTATTGAGAGCGGGGCGTGGGTATCGGTGGAGGAGCATATCAGCACCGCGTCTATGCGGGGGTCCTCCATTATTTTGCGGTGATCCTTGTATATGCCCTCTATGCCGACGCTCCTTGCCCATTTTTCGGCGGCGTCAGACATATAGGGATCGGCTATGGCGAGTATGTGCGCGTCGGGTACGCCGGAGAGTATGCTCCGCGCGTGTACCTGACCTATGCGCCCGGCGCCTATAATGCCAACGTTTATCATAAATAAATCCTCCGTTATAATACAGCTTGCTTTATTGAGTCCGCGTAGTGTGAAAGTATGTGCTCCCGTGATGGTATGCACTTGGTCTCCAGAGCGAAAGCGCCGGTGTAGCCCGTGTCGATTATCTCAAGGCATACGGCGGGGAAGTCTATATCCCCTTCGCCGGGCAGTCCGCGGTGCGAGTCGCAGAGGTGCACGTTGGTGATGCGTTTGCCCGCGAGCCTTATGGCTTTTAGCATATCGCCGTCCTCAAGGCGGGAGTGATATGTGTCGTAGAGCAGCCCTACGGGCGCGCCCAGATCGTCTATGAAGCGCACGCAGTCGGCGGTATTGTTGAACAGGGTCGCTTCGTTGTGATTGATGGGCTCGAGCTGGAGCATTACGCCCCGCTCATGCGCCTCAAGACAGAGGGGATAGAGCGCAGACTTGAGCATATCGGAAAGCCCCTCGGCATCACGTCCGGCGCCGGCGCGCAGCAGCCCCACGGTCACGTTGGGCAGCCCTAACTTGACAGAGAGCGCGATGTGTCCGCGCACGGCGTCTATTGCGATGCGCTGCTTCTCGGGATCGGGAGCGGTAAGAAACGCGCCCTCGAGCCCGCATATCTGCCCTGTGGAGAGGGTGGTTATTTTGAGCCCGTTTTCTTGAGCCTCATTGAATACGGCGGCGGCGTCCAGCCGGTCGGGGTAGGCTACTGCTATCTCCACGCCGGTAAGCCCCTTTTTCGCCACGTCTGAAAACGCCTCGCGCCAGCCGGCGGCGGGGTAGGGGGAAAAGCCTGTGTCGTACTGCACGGGTACGGTCTGTGAAAGTATGTTCATGTGTTCCTCCGATGGGAAAATGGGGTCGCACGCGGGCGGCAAGACCTGCAAAGTGCGAAACCCTCATTCAATGGGATGTCTGCGTCGGGAGACGCCGCAGACCCTAGCAACTGTGGTTGCGTCGCCGTTCCGGCGTACGCGCCGCCGGAGCCGGATAATAAGTCAAGGACTGCGGTCCTTGATAATCCTAAGGCTGTTTTAGCCATCTCAGGGGTCGCGTGCGGGCGCGACCCCTGAGAAATGAGTCTTAGTCGATGAATATCCCACGGCGGGAAAGCTCGTGTATGCTCTTCCAGCCCTCGCTCTGCGGCTCGCGCAGGCAGGCGTCTATCTCCTCCTTGGGACGGAGGCTGAACTTGCTGGGATCGGGCACCTTGCCGGCGGGGTACTTCTCGATAATATCCTCGCACATACAGGTGAGGTACTCGCATATCGCGGCGACAGCGCGCTTTACGCGGCGGGGATCGGCGCGAGTGGGCTTGCCTACGACGCCCTCGGGGGTGCCGTAGCGCTCTATCCACGCGTTGCCCTCCATCTCCTGCCAGCGGTTGGGGCGGTGGAAGGAATCCACGGAGCCGTCAAAGAAGCCCTCCTGAAGGAAGCCGAAGTTCTTGGGCGTAGCGTCCACGCACACGCTCATATCCACCATCTCGGGGAACATGAGCAGCGCGGCGCTGGTCTCGGACTCGTCGGCGTGTATGAAGGGGGTCGTCACGAAGTCGGGGCGCTCGTCGCCGAGGGGATAGAAGAACTCGCGGACAGCGCGATGCCACTCGACCACGCACGCGAACGCAGGAAGCTGATAACGCTTGAAGAACTCCTGTATGGCGCTCTCGAGCATCCAGTCCTGACCGTGGTTGTTCACGAGGATTATCTTGCGGAAGCCGTCGTCCCAAAGACCCGCCATAACGTCAACAAGTGTGTTGATTATTGTGGTCTCGGAGATCATCACCGTGCCGGGCATACCGAGGTGATGATAGGGATGTCCGCCGTAGTTCATGGGCGGGAAGGCAAGGGAGACCTCGTGGCCGAGCTTCGCGGTCTTGCGGCGTACAGCCTCGCAGATGAACTGCACCATGAAGGTGTCAAGCCCGGAGCAGTTCTGCGCGCCGTGGTTCTCGGTGCTGCCGATGGGAACGAGCACTATATCGTTCTTGTGCCGCTTCTCGATGAGCTTTGCGCGCGGCGTATTCTGGATATAGGTGTTGGCAATGCCCAATTCGCTGGGGGAGCCTATGCCGTAGTCGTCGAGTATGCCCTGTATCTCGTCCTCGGAGGC
>CAZZNN010000219.1:1444-3314 GCA_964655605.1 uncultured Oscillospiraceae bacterium | reverse complement strand
GAAATCCGCGCCCACATCACTTGAGTCGAGCGCGCGCACGATGTTCTCGTCCGCGCAGACGCATTTTGTCACGAGCGCACAGGTCATTTTGGCGTTGTGCGCCATGGCGGCAACTCGCGCTGCGTTTTGTGCGAGATATTCAAGGTTCGCGGTGATTAGGGGATAGGGCATGTGGGTTCTCCTTTTTTGGGTTGGTGGGGGTGCGCCGTGGCAGGGGGGCGGGTGCGCGGCGCGGCCGCGGGCGGTTATCCGTAGGGGACGGCGTCCTCGACGTCCCGCCGATGTTGCGCCGTAGGCTTAGCTGCCGAAGCTGTTTTTTAGCAGCTTTAATGCTGCTGCGGGGTACTTCTTTGCAAGCACGCCCAGCGACGCCATAATATAGTGATTATCGAACAAAAGCTCCGTTTTGCCGGGCTTTGGCAATAGCATCATGCCGCCGGAGTTTATATCGGCTATGCGGCGCAAAAGCTCCTCGTGATGCTTTAGCCTCGTGAGTGCGCCGCCCGTGCCAACTATGTAGGCAAGCTTCGTTAGATCCTTGCCCTCGGCCACGGTGCGCCGCCCCGACGGCGTATATACATATCTTAATTCGCCCGCGTGCCGCCCAAGTGCCACCTTCCCCGCCTCAAAGCAGAGACGCTCGGTGAGCGCAAGCTGCTCTTTAGTTTGAGCAATAGGCTTATACTGCGCCATTACCGCGTCAAGGTCGAGTTTTAGCTCCTGTGTGAGCCTATCCTCGCCTATCATGGAAACGAGGTTCTTCGCGTTCACATAAAGGCCGAGGTCGCCCTCGACGGTGCGCTTGGCAAATGGCTCGGGCGTGGTCTGTATGCTTGCTATCTCGTCCGAACCACCCGTGACACTGTGAACATCGGTGGTAGCGCCGCCTATGTCTATAACGGCGAGATCGCCAATATCCTGATACAATAGCTGCGCCGCCTCCATCACCGCGCCGGGCGTTGGGATTATGCTGCCGGTGACCATGTCGCGTATATGCTCCATGCCGGGCGCTTTAACTATGTGCTCCTCGAAAACCTTGTGTATGAGGCGGCGGCACGGCTCGATATTGAGGTCGTCGAGCTTGGGATAAACGTTTTCGCAAACGCTCACAGGCACTTCGGCCTCTTTAAATATGCGCTCCACAGCGCTTTGATTCTGCACGTTGCCCGCGTATATCACGGGCACTTTTTTGCCGCTGCACTCGATATTCGCCGCCGCGAGGGCTTTGGCGTTGAAAAGCGCCGTCTCGCGCTCGCCGTAATCGGTGCCGCCCGCAAGGAGCAGCAGATTAGGCGAAAGCGCCTTAATATCATCAATATCGACGTCCGTGAGCTTGCCCGCCGTGGCGAGCTTTATTATTGCCCCCGCGCCGAGCGCCGCAGCCCGCGCCGCCTTTACCGTCATATCGTAGACGAGGCCGCTCACGCATACGCGAAGGCCGCCCGCCGCAGAGGACGTGGCGAACATTTCCTTATATTCTATAGGCTCGCCCAAGGTTTTCTCAAGGTCGCGGCGAGCTTCCTCAAGGCCGATGCGCACGTCGTTGGACTTGCCGTCTCTTGTGAGCACGCTCGTCGCCGCCTGCCCCTGCCCGATAAAACGCGGGTCGTCGCCGCCAAGGCCGGTGAAGGCGTTGACAAGGGTTGTGGTGGAGCCGATTTCGGCAACGAGTACGTCGATTAGCATAAGCGGGGTTTCCTTTCTATCGCGGACTAAATATCCGCTTCAAAATAGGCTTTGCCTATTTTGCGTGTTCTGGCGGGGGCAGGCTTTTTGTGTTCATCGTAAGGGCGGATATTATCCGCCCGCCACGAAAAACGGCTTTACATCTTGCCTTCCGCTTCCATCTCTCTCCTCTTTTTCACGAGGA
>CAZZNN010000219.1:0-1344 GCA_964655605.1 uncultured Oscillospiraceae bacterium | reverse complement strand
AAACGGCTTTACATCTTGCCTTCCGCTTCCATCTCTCTCCTCTTTTTCACGAGGAATGTGGCTACGTGGTTGCCGTGGCTGCCGCGGCCAAAGCCTTCGTCCGCGCCGTGCTGACGCGCTATCTCCGGCGTAACCTGCGTGCCGCCCGCGACGAATATCACCTTATCGCGCATACCCATCTCAGTGGCTATCTTGTTTATGCGGGCGATATTTTTGTAATGTATATCGTCGTGGCTTATTATGGTGGAGGCGAGCATAGCGTCCGCTTTAAGCTCTATGGCGGCGTTGACAAGCTTCTCCGGCGGCACGCTCGTGCCGAGATAATGCACCTCTATGCCGTATTTCTCAATTCCGCCGTGCTTAATATCTATTATCTCGCGAAGGCCAACGCTGTGCTCATCGTCCCCGACGGTGCCGCACACTATGCGCATGGGCTTGCGCTCTATATCGGCGCGGATCTCATCGTCGCTCATTATGTCCGGCTCCTTGGGGATAACGAGCTTATCGGCCTCTATGGCGAAGGGGACCTTGCCCTTGACCTCTATCCTCGTGCCCTCAACGCCGTGCATTACCTCGCGGTTGATAACCTCAACGTCGGTGAGGTTCATTCTGCGCGCGCACTCTATGGCGGCGGCTTCGGCTATATGCCTTTCAACCGGGAAGAACATGGTTATCATAACCGTGCCGTCCGCGAGCCATTCCATCTCCGGGCGAAGCATTTTCGCGCCGGGCTGGGCGAATTCCTTCACCTCGCTCATACGCACGTTCACATTGTCCTCAGGGTCAAGCTCGTCTATATAAACTATCTTGTCCGGGCACTCGAAGGTGCAGCCGCCGATGAGCTTGGAGGGGTCTTTTTCGGCCGAAGCGTCGTACTGGGCGACATTATTATAGCCATAATGCGCGGTGACGGGCGCGAAATAGTCCTTCGCGCGCTCAACTATGGTGCCCGCGCCTATGCCGCCCGCGAGCTTGCGGGCGATACCGTCGCCATTGCGCTCGGGGTATATGCCGGAGTCCACGAACATGCCCGCTTCAACAGCCGCGAAATAGCCGCCCTGCTCAAGAATTTCTTCCATAAAGAGCACCGCGCGCTCCTTGAGCTCGCGAGCCGTATCGCGAAGATACCCGTCCTTTTTAAGCTCCACCATATCCATGAGGCCGTCCATGCCTATGAGCGCCTGCTTGGCGGTGTCGCACGCTTCTATATTATAGATGTGCCAGGGCACGTTGCGTCCCTCGTCGGGGGTGATGGTGGACTGAATGTCCGCGCTTGTGAGCTTTGATATTACCATGTTCAAAACATGGGTAACGGTGGCCTCGCGAGTGGAGGCTTCGATATAT
>CAZZNN010000218.1:0-3357 GCA_964655605.1 uncultured Oscillospiraceae bacterium | reverse complement strand
GATCCCGAGTCCGAAAGGGAAAAGGTGCTTGAGATATACGACCCCGATATTCACGATTATTCGGTGGATAAGCCGGAGTGGGTGGAGATAGAGCCTGAGCATTTTGTGCTGGGCAATAAAAAAGAGCTTGACGAATACCGCGAGAAGCTCAAGAACTGATTTTCACGGAGGCATTTATGGAAAAAAGGAAGGCGCTCATATCCGTGCCGCTCGCGCCCTATCACGTAAAGCCGCAGAATTTCTGCGAGCTGGACGACGAGGGCTTCTACGGGCATACGGTTGAGATTATAGAAGAAGCGGGCGAAAGCGAGGGGCAGAAGCAATACAGGATACTTACCCCCTATCGCTATGAAACTTATGTTAGCGAGAATTGCCTTTATGAAGATGAAGGCGAGGTCGCGCGCTATGGCGAGGGCGAAAAGCACGCCAGGCTAAATATCGTCACGCGCAGCTTTGCGGATATACTCGCGGAGCCAAAGTATAGAGCGCCGCATATTCTCACGCTGCCAATGGGTGCAATAGTTGAGGCGCTTCCCTTTGAAGCGCCCGCGGACGACGCTACCGGCGGCGCTGAGGACGGGCTTGGCGAGGCGTGGACGCTTATAAGGCTTATAGGCGGCAGGCACGGCTATGTGCGCTCAAGCCACCTTGACAAATATCCAGTGGCCGCGCCAAAGAATGAGGCCGAGCTAAGACAGGCCATTGTCGCCAGCGCAAAGCGGTTTTTAGGCACGCAGTACCGCTGGGGCGGCAAGTCCTTCAGCGGTATAGACTGCTCGGGTATATGCGCCACGGCCTATATGGTCAACGGCATATATATCTATCGCAACGCCGATATAAGAGAGGGCTTCCCCGTTCACGCAATAGAGCGCCGAGACCTTAAACCCTCGGATATGCTGTTTTTCAAGGGTCATGTAGCCATGTATATAGGCAATGACAAATATATCCACTCAACAGGCCGTAAGGGCGACGACGGAGTGGTTATAAACAGCCTTAATCCGGAGCATTACGATTATCGTGAGGATCTTGATAAGGGCATACTTGCGCTTGGCTCGATATTCTGATTGGAGGCAAAAGCTAATGCACAACATAAACGAAAAATTCAAATATCTTAATATCGGCTTGCCGGAGGATATATTAAGGCGCAAGCTCAGCGGTGATTTTGACGGTGCACTCAGGCTCATAGAGCGTCGCCTTAAAATGGATATTCCAGAGCCTATGAAGGACTGCCTAATAGTTGAGCGCGAGCTTATAAAGCGTCTGCCCAACGATTATCCCTTTACCCGCGCGCAGGCGCTGACCAAAATACGCGCGGCAATCCCCGATTTTTCGGACGATGAGTTTAACGAGCTGGTTGACGATTATAAGATTGACTGGATATATGTCAATGGCGAGGAGCGTTTTTTCGATAGGTTTTATGAAACGCTTTTAAAGGTCAACGCGGAGTTTCTCGCGCGCACCAATGAGAAAAAGGGCCATATAGACGGCGAGGACGATGAGAGCAAGGCCGAAGAGGGCAGGCTCGATCGCGTTGTGCGGCTGATGAAAGCAAACGGCCGTAACGGCTTTAACCTTCGCATACGCTCAAGCGTCAAAATAGATGAAGATTCATTTGAGCCTGGCAAAAAGGTGAGGGTGCATCTGCCTATACCGGCGGTGAGTCGCCAGCAGAGCAATATTGTTTTGCACTCGATAGAGCCTGCGCCAAAGCATATAGCGCCGGAGGACGCGGAGCAAAGGACGGTATACTGGGAGGAAGTGATGCAGGAAAACCACGCCTTCACGGTGGAGTATTCCTACGATTCCAAGCTTGAGTATATAGACCCGCTCACAATAACGCCCGATAAGGAGCAGCCCGATTTCTTCACCAATGAGCAGCCCCCGCACATAGTTTTTACGCCCTATATAAAGGCGCTTGTTGAAACTCTCGCGGGCGATACGGATAATCCCGTAATAAAGGCGCAGCGCTTCTATGATTTCATCACAAAGAATGTGAAGTATTCATATATGCGCGAATATTTCGGGCTTACCGATATAGCAGAGAATTGCGCGCGCAATTTGCGCGGCGACTGCGGCGTTCAGGCGCTTTTACTTATCACGCTTTGCCGCTGCGCGGGCATACCCGCAAAATGGCAGAGTGGGCTTAATTCAACGCCGGAGAGTGTTGGCGCGCACGATTGGGCGGAGTTTTACGTAGCGCCCTACGGCTGGATGTTTATAGACCCCTCGTTTGGCGGCGGCGCATACAGAGTGGGTGCTGAGGAACGCAGAAAATTTTATTTCGGCAATCTTGACCCGTTTAGAATGGTGGCTAACCGCGAATTTATGGCCCCGCTTGACCCGCCCAAGACTCAATGGCGCGCCGACCCCTACGATAATCAGTCCGGCGAGATAGAGTATGATGACAGAGGCCTTACGGGCGATGAAATGGATAATGAACGCGTCATGACGGCGTATAAGGAGCTTTACTGAGGTTTTTTATGAACGAGAAGAAATTTCCTATTTCGCATGAGCGATTGGAAGAAATAATTAAAGAGTATCCCACACCCTTTCACATATATGATGAAAGGGCAATACGCGAGCGCGTCCGCGCGCTCTATAAGGCGTTTTCATGGAGCAAGGGCTACCGCGAGTATTACGCGGTAAAGGCCTGCCCGAACCCTGTGCTGATGAATATAATCCATCAGGAGGGCGCGGGCATGGATTGCTCGAGCTACTGTGAGCTTATGCTAAGCGATGCTTGCGACATCAGGGGCGATTATATCATGTTCTCCTCAAATGATACGCCCGCAAAAGATTTCGAGTATGCCCGCCAGCTTAACGCGACGATAAATCTCGATGATATTACGCATATCGAGTTTTTACAGGCGCATGGCGGGCTGCCCGAAACCATATCCTGCCGCTTTAATCCCGGCGGTGTTTTCAAGCTTGGCAACGCCATAATGGGCAATCCCGGCGCTTCAAAATACGGCTTCACAAAGGAGCAGCTTTTTGAAGGCTATGAAATACTATTGAAAAAGGGCGTTAAGCACTTTGGCATACATGCCTTCCTCGCATCAAACATGACGGATAACCTTTATTATCCAACGCTTGCGAAGCTAATGTTTGAAACGGCGCGTGAGCTGCACCAAAAAACCGGAGCGGAAATAGCGTTTGTAAATCTTTCCGGCGGAGTTGGCATACCGTACTTGCCCGAGCAGGACGCCGTGGACATCGCCCTCATTGGCCAAAAGGTGCATGAGGCTTACGATGATGTGTTTAGCGGCACAGATATGCACCCGGCGGTATTTACGGAGCTTGGCCGCTATGTAACGGGGCCCGCGGGCTATTTGGTCACGAGCGTTGCGCACATAAAAC
>CAZZNN010000217.1:921-3376 GCA_964655605.1 uncultured Oscillospiraceae bacterium | reverse complement strand
TAAAGCTCGCGTTTACGGGCGCTATATAGGCTTCCTTAGCTATTAGCTCCACCAGCGGCGAGCAGTCGCCAAGCTGAATATCGCACTTTATTTCATAGCGGCGGCCGTTTGCGGCGATGTCCGCTATCTCGGCCTCTATCTGCTCAAGCTCGCCGTCGCGCGCGAGCATAATGGCCTCGTTTAGCACGTCTTGCGTGTTGTATGTGAATATGAAATAGTCGCTGCCTATTTCATAAGTGCTGCTCTTTAGCGCCACGGTAAAGTGCGCCTGAGAGGCAAGCTCGGTTTCAACAGGCTCAAGCGCTTCCTTGGCTTGCTCAACGGTCATATTTGATATGTCTATCCCGCTTACGCTAACTCCTCTGTGGAATACGCCCGTGCTTATAAGCTCAAGCCGCTGCTTCTCCCTTGCGGCTTCTTCATTTTTTAGATGCAGTATGTACGCGCCCATACCCACCACGGCTATGGTGAGCACAATCGCTATTACGGTGAGAACGCTCACCTTTTTCTTTTTCTTAGCTTTCATTTCACACCCCGTTAATTTTCACATTGCTTATTATATGTTGCGAAAAGCTTTGTGTAAAGATAAATAGACATAATAAAATATAACATTTGAATAAGTGGCCGCGATAATGTATAATAAATCGTTCATAATAAAGAATTTATGGGAGGCGTCATAAAATGGGTAGAGATAAGATAAGAACTATGGTGCTCTATGCGCTCTTTATTGCACTCACCTTCGCGCTTGGGCTCACGCCTATAGGCCTTATACCGCTCGGCTTTATCAATGTAACAATACTTTGCGTTCCTGTGATAATCGGCACTATAATCCTTGGCCTCAAAGCCGGCATGCTCTTTGGCGCGTGCTTTGGCCTTGCGAGCACACTGAGCGCGTGCGGCTTATCTATGGTGCCTCAATCGTCGCTCGCGGCGGCGCTTTTTGGCGTCAGTCCGCTGTATGTTGTTGTTATGAGCATGGTGCCAAGGCTCCTTGTGCCAATTACAACATATTTTGTGTATAAGCTTTTCAGCCGCATAGGCAAGGGTAAAGCCAAAAAGCATTTTGCGGTAGTTCCGGCGGCAATAGCGGGCTCGCTCACAAACACGGTGTTTTATCTTGGGCTTATGCTGCTCTTTTTCACAATGGCAGGGCTCGATTCAGCGCCGGTGCTTGGCATAATCGGCGGGACAGGCCTTATAGCGGGCTCGTGCGAGGCGGCGGTGGCGGCTGTGATAGCGCTGCCGGTATGCGCCGCGATAAGCAAATTTGTTAAAACGGAGGAAAAATAGTATATGCTCCTCGTTATTGATGTGGGCAACACCAATATAAAAACGGGGCTTTTCGATAACGGGAAGCTATTTAGCTCATGGCGGCTGCACACCAATCTTCGCGCCACGAGCGATGAGTACGGCATTCAGATGGAAGGCTTTTTCAGCCACCTAAAGCTGGATACGTCCGTTGTAGACGGCGTTATAATGTCGTCCGTAATACCGTCGATAAATTTCACAATGGAGCACATGGTGCAGCTCTATTTCCCGCAAAATAATGTTTTGCAGGTGAGCGACAGACTCGATTTGCCCATAAATATCAAATACGACCAACCCTCGCTCTTGGGCGCGGACAGGATATGCAACAGCGTAGCCGCGTTCGCCAATTATGGCGGGCCAAGCGTTGTTATAGACTTTGGCACCGCTACCAGCTTTTCGGTGATCTCAGAGGTGGGCGATTTTATAGGCGGCCTTATCTGCCCCGGCGTTATCGTATCCTCAGAAGCGCTCACCGAGCGCGCGGCTATGCTGCAAAAGGTTGAATATATTAAGCCGGAGCACGTTATCTGCACCAATACCACGGACGCGGTGCAGTCAGGCATAATAAATGGCACCGTGGGTCAGGTGGAGTACATTCTTCGCAAAATCGATGAGGAGCTTGGCGAGCGCGCCACGGTAATTGTCACCGGCGGCATGTCGTCGCTTATAGCCGAGGAGACGGATAGGATAGATTATATAGACCCCACGCTCACATTAAAAGGGCTTATGGAGATATATAAGCGCAATCAAAACGCAGTATAAGCGAGCCGTTGAAATAAGCGCTCACTATGCCGAATTGTTTATATAATTCGGCATTTTCTATATAAAATCTTTGTGGTACAATACCATAGCAAGATAAGAAGAAAGAGGTGCCAAAACATGATAAAGCATATAATTTGCCACAAATATAATGATCCCGCCGAGGCGGATATAATAGCGCCCATGCTTAGAGCGCTCGTAGGCAAGGTACCCTCGCTTCGCTCAATGGAGGCGGGCAGGGACGTAGTCTCAAGCGCCAGGTCGTATCACCTTGCGCTCATCGCCACGTTCGACGATATAGATGGGCTGAATGAGTATATAGTCCACCCTGAGCACGTAAAGGTAAAGGAATATATCCATAAGGTGCTCGTATCGAGCGTCTCGGTGG
>CAZZNN010000217.1:0-911 GCA_964655605.1 uncultured Oscillospiraceae bacterium | reverse complement strand
ATTTTGAGTTTTAAATATGGGCGAATTTAAAGTAAAAGCGCCGTTCGAGCCGCAGGGCGATCAGCCGGAAGCTATAAGAACGCTTATCGAGGGCGTCAAAAATAATGAGAGCACGCAGGTGCTTCTCGGCGTAACGGGCAGCGGCAAAACGTATACAATGGCCAAGGTGATAGAGGGGGTGCAAAAGCCCACTCTTGTGCTTGCGCATAATAAAACCCTGGCAGCCCAGCTATGCTCTGAGTTTCGCGAGTTCTTCCCGGATAGCGCGGTAGAATACTTTGTGAGCTACTATGACTATTATCAGCCGGAGGCATATATCGCCACGTCCGATACCTATATTGAAAAGGTCGCCACCGTCAACGATGAGATAGACAAGCTCCGCCACAGCGCCACCTGCGCGCTAAACGAGCGCAGGGACGTTATAATAGTGGCGTCAGTGTCGTGCATATACGCCTTGGGCGATCCCGAGGAATATATGCGTCTTTCAATATCGCTCCGCGAGGGCATGAATATAGAGCGCAACGACGTTATGAAAAAGCTCATTGATGTGCAGTATCAGCGCAACGATATTGATTTTTCGCGAGGCACTTTCAGGGCAAAGGGCGATGTGCTCGATATATTCCCCATGAATTGGTCCGATAAAGCGCTCCGCATTGAATTTTTCGGTGATGAGATAGAAAAAATATCCGAAATCAACGTTGTCACGGGCGAGATACTCACAAATAGGTCGCACGTTGCCATATTCCCCGCTTCGCACTATGCAACAGGCCGCGATAAGCTCGAGGCCGCTTTAGGCGAGATAGAGGCCGATATGTATAAGCGGGTGGAGGAGTTCAAGGCGCAGGATAAGCTTATCGAGGCGCAGCGCATAGAGCAGCGCACCACCTACGATATGGAGATGATGCGCGAGA
>CAZZNN010000216.1:1514-3413 GCA_964655605.1 uncultured Oscillospiraceae bacterium | reverse complement strand
GCGCTCGCGAGCGTGCAGGCGGCAATATCCAACGCCATATATAACGCAATAGGCGTCAGGTTCTACGAATTGCCGATAACGCCCGAAAGAGTGCTTGAGGCGCTATACGCTAACGCGAAGCGTTAGCGCTTCCAAAGGCAAATCGCTGCGCGATTAGCCTTTCGATACCCTCGCATACCCCCCGTAGGGCAGGGCAACATCGCAAACCTTCGGTTTGCTTTAGACGTACCGCCGGGTGAGCACCCCTGCAACGGCGAAATTGTCGTAGGGCGGGGGCTTGCTCCCGCCGCCGTGTACGCGCTACCCCACACCAAGGCTGATGCCTTCCCCTTGAGGGGAAGGTGCCTCCGTAAGGAGGCGGATGAGGTGGCCCGCCCACAGGCGGCGTCCAATCGCCCGCCGGATACGCGCCACCCCCCCGCCAAGGCGTCCCCCGCGGCACGTCAAAACCCGTTGCGACGGATTTTGCCGTCCCATACGGATTGCCGTACCCGCCAAGGCGTCCCCCAACAACCCAAAAAAAGGAGAACCCACATGCCCTACCCGCTGATAACCGCGAACCTCGACTATCTCGCCCAAAACGCCGCGCGCGTTGTTTCTATGGCGCATGACGCCAAAATGACCTGCGCGCTCGTTACAAAATGCGTCTGCGCGGACGAAAGCATAGTGCGCGCGCTCGACTCAAGCGACGTTGGCGCTGATTTCTTCGCGGACTCGCGCGTAAAAAACCTCGCCGCAGTGGGCAAAATATCCAAAAAACCACGTCTGCTGCTTCGCATACCCATGCGCAGCGAGCTTGACGAGGTCGCCGCGAACTGCGAGCTTTCCATAGGCTCCAGCGCTGATACCTTCACACTTTTGAATAAAGCCGTGCGCCTGTCCGGGCGCAAGGAGCGGCACAAGGCCATATTGGCCATAGACATGGGCGATCTTCGCGAGGGCATATTCTTCCGCGACGAGGCGAAGATACTGCGCACCGCAAAGGCGATAAGCGAGTGCGCCTATCTTGAGCTGTATGGCGTGAGCGTGAACCTCACCTGCTTTGGCGGCATACTTCCCGACGAGGTCAATCTTGGCGGGCTTGTAAAAATAGCCAATATGCTGCGCGCGGAGCTCGATTTGCCGCTGCCCTTCGTCTCCGGAGGGAACTCAAGCACCATGACCATGCTCAGGCAAAAGCGCGTGCCAAAGGGGATAACCAACCTTAGGATAGGCGAGAGCTATCTTTTAGGCAACGACACCGCCGCCCTCACGCTCATGGACGGCTTCCACGATAACTGCTTCACACTGGAGGCGGAGCTTGTGGAGGTTGAAAAAAAGCCGTCCAAGCCCATAGGCACGGCGGGCGCGAACGCCTTTGGCGAGCATGTTGAGTTTGCCGACAAGGGCGAAATGGTGCGCGGGATACTCGCATTGGGCCGTCAGGATATAGAGGTGGGCGGGCTTACCCCGCTCGATAAAAATATAGAGATACTCGGCGCGTCAAGCGATCATCTGTTGGTCGATATGACCCGCGCGGATAAATTAAGCTGCAAGGTTGGGCAAAAGCTCGCCTTCAACGTCGATTACGGCGCGCTGCTGCACGCCTACACCGGCGGATATATCACAAAAGAATACAAATAAAAGGAGACAAAAAACAATGCCTGTTAATCTCAAAGGACGCTCGTTCCTCACCCTCAAGGATTTCACCCCCGACGAGATCCGTTACCTTCTCGATCTCTCGCACGACCTCAAGAGCAAGAAGCGCGCCGGCATAAAGAACAATCTGCTCGAGGGCAAGAACATAGTTCTGCTTTTTGAGAAAACCTCCACCCGCACCCGCTGCGCGTTCGAGGTAGCCGCCTTTGACGAGGGCGCGAACGTCACCTTCCTTTCAAACAGCCAGATGGGCAAGAAGGA